>JAZNKU010000152.1:0-3836 GCA_045578685.1 Eubacteriales bacterium | reverse complement strand
CTTGAAAAACGAAGTCAGTATGTCGCTTAAAATTTAATATTTCCTACCATAGGGGTGGTTCTTTTGTGCTGTCCGTACAAATTGGAGCACATCATAGCCAAAGGGTTATTTCAGTTTCACCTTTTTTGTTAAATAATCATACTGCTTCTTTACGTCCTCGGCTGTAACGTAAGCCTTTTCGGCATACCTTACAGGTGTGTAAAGCTCAAATAATTCGTGTTCGGTATCGTTTTCGGCAACCTTTTTTTCAAGCTCGCTCGGAGTATCATAGGAGTGGCAGTTACCCTTCTTTTTCTGCTTGTATTCTATAAGCTTGACATACATATACCTTATACGCTCGGTATCCTCGGTGAGAGAATTAAAACGCTTTTTGGTAATAGGCTTTTGCTTTTTACGGCGGACACGGTCGTCACGGATTATGATATTGACCTCGTCCTCCGAGCGGTGGCGGATGTTAGGCTTGATACCAAGCTTCTGTCTGACCTTGTCTACGATCTTTTTCAGCTTTTCGGCAGCGTTGAATATAGCCTTGCATAAGCGGCGATATAGCTCCTGTCTTATCTCTTTTGTAAAGAACTTGCCGATATTATAGAGAGTAAGCGCGATACAAACATATCCAAAGAAAGCACAAAACTGACGGACATACTTATATATAGGGTCAAGGGCTACGGAAAAATAGATCAAAAGTGCCGCAAGGGATGCAAAGAGGATGACCAAAGCAAATCTCTTTTTGCTGAATACTATTTTTTTACGGTTAGGATCGGGCTTCTTATTTCGCATTCTTATCACTCCTTCCCAAAGGAACGATAAGGTTCACCGAGTTTCTGTTACGCTTAAGAGCTTCAAGATGAGCCTCTATCTCTTCGTCGGTGTATGCCGAGAATACGAATATCTCGGTATCGCTCAGTCCCGATTCTATCACCCTTGCAAGCAGGGTAGTGAAGGAATAGGATGCGGCTATACGCACACGGCTCATACCGCGCAACATATCCCTTGCATGGAGCTCTCCCGAATGCATGGGGAAGGCAAGACCTTCGTTTGAATCGTTCTGGGTCGAGTTAGTATACAGTCCCAGACGGTAGCCGTTGTCGCTCATGATACGGATGATATCCGCGGTATAGGACATAGAGTTTTCCATCATCAGGTTAAACTCTGCCGAAGGTATTGGGTCAAGGGGGTCGGTTGCAAAGTTTATGAATATCATAAAGGTACGGTTGGAGCAGTAGTCAAGGGCGTTTACCCGTAAGGGCTGTGCCGCCTGAGCATATGCCTTTGCCGTCTGCTTGAAGTTTATTTGGTTGAATGGGTCACCGAAGGTATAGGGACGTACTCCCGTAATAGAGAAAGGATCCTTAATGAGCATACGCTTTGTTATACTCTCACCCATCAGCATGCCCACAGGGTTCGGGGAGGTTGGGGTGGCAACGATCCTCGGGTATACATAGAGGGTGGATCTGCTTTCTACCGTTCTCATTGTACCGGGCAGGTGTATGACCGCCGTTTCCAGCTTATAAACTCCTCGCTTGGTACAGGTGACGGTGTGCTTACGCTTGATCTCCATATAGGGCAGAATAAAGGAAAATCTGCTCTCAAAGCGTTGCATTGCCGATTTATCCTTGCCCTTGGGTGCTCCTAAGTCAAGCTGGGGAAAAAAATAGCTTTCCGCGTAAGCCTTGAACAGGGGCAGACGGGTTGGATTATATATCCGCTCTGTCATCGTAACGCTGTCCCCCTCGTATACGCCGTCCTCGCTGAAGGTACGGTGGTACTCAAGCCTATCGATTATACGCTTACACAGCTCGCGATAAACAAGCCAACCAACGAATCCCAGTATTGCAAGTCCTACCACCACCGCCGACAGTATGATAACCGGCAGGCTTATGGTGACCGTGCTTCCTGCGTGGCTCATCTCTTGGAATAGAATATCTCGGGCTCGGTGGGAACGGTAACGGTGGTAAGTATATCCTCTATAACTGCCTTATCGTAGTCCTTCTTGATACGGTGACTGTTATGGAGGATAAGTCTGTGTGCAAGGGTAGGAACTGCCGCACGCTTAATATCGTCGGGAAGTACATACTCTCTGCCCTGAATCGCCGCAAAGCCCTTTGCCGCCTTCATAAGAGCGATAGCACCTCTGGGGCTGACGCCCAGTGCAACGCCCTCCGTATCTCTTGTTGCCTCGACTATTTTCGTGATATATTCCATAAGATCGGGATGTACGAACACAGAGGCAACCTCCTTCACAAGGAAGGGGATCTCGTCGGAGGTGATAACGGGAACTATCTTGATATTGTTGGGCTTACCCGCAAAGCGTTCAAGGATGGCAATGCTTTCCTCGGCTGTGGGGTAGTCCATTGAGGTCTTGAACAAAAATCTGTCAAGCTGAGCCTCGGGCAGAGGGAATACACCCATATTCTCAACCGGGTTCTCGGTGGCAATTACCATAAAGGGGTCGGGAAGCTTGTAGGTAGTTCCGTCTATGGTAGCCTGATGCTCCTCCATACACTCTAGAAGTCCCGACTGGGTCTTGGGGGTAGCTCGGTTTATCTCATCCGCAAGCAGGATATTTGCAAAGCAGGGACCGGGGATGAACTCAAAGTCGCCGGTTTTCATATTGAAATATCTTACACCCGTGATATCACCGGGCAGAAGGTCGGGGGTGAACTGAAGTCGTGCTGACTTGCAGTTGACAGAAGCGGCAAAGGCCTTTGTCAGCATGGTCTTACCCGTGCCGGGTACATCGCATATGAGCATATGACCGCCCGTGAAGAGGGCGATGCACATAAGGTCCACAACCTCATCCTTACCAACTATCACATTTGCTACGCTTTTCTTTATTTTTTCGTAAGCGAGAGAAACTTTACTCAATTCTATGTCTCCTTGTACTTGTTTTTTTTATAAAGATATTATATAATATTATAAAATCATATTTAATAAGTTGCAATGATTATCTGCAATATTTCTTGTAATATTTACAAATGGAGGCAAAAATGAAGGAATTTCTCTCCTGCGGACGAATAGTGAACACCCACGGAGTGGGCGGTATGATAAAGATCGAATCCTGGTGTGATACACCTAAGGTGCTGGCAGGTCTGAAAACTCTGTACCTTGAAAAGAACGGTGAGTATACCCCCTTCAAGGTAGAACGTTCAAGCGTTCATAAGGGAATGGTGCTCTGTAAGCCCGAGGGCTCGGATACCTTTGAGACAGCCATACTTTATAAAAACAAGGATGTTTTCTGTAAGAGAAGCGATCTTAATATCGGAGAGGACAGAGTTTTCATAGAGGATATTTTGGGACTTTCGGTTATCAACGCCGACAGCGGCAAGGTATACGGTAAGTTAGTCCGCGTTATAGACAATCCCGCAAACGAGATCTACGAGATAGAGACGGAGAAGGGTATGGCGTATATGCCTGCGGTAGCCGAGTTTATCGACCGTATCGAGCTTGAAGAGGGCATATATGTTCGTCCTATAGAGGGTATGTTCGATGAGATTTGACATTATGACCCTTTTTCCCGCTTTGGTGGACGGCGTACTCTCCGAAAGTATCATCGGCAGAGCCAGACAGGCGGGTCTCATAGAGGTACAGGCACATAACATCCGCGACTACACAAAGGACAAGCACCGCCGTGTGGACGATACACCCTACGGAGGCGGTATGGGTATGCTTATGGCGGCTCCTCCCGTATACGATTGCTACGAGGCGATCGAAAAGAAGGGCAGAACAAGAACTATATATATGTCACCCAAGGGCAAGGTCTTTAACCAGAAGAAGGCAAGAGAACTCTCTGAGTACGATCAGCTCATCATCCTCTGCGGTCACTACGAGGGCGT
>JAZNKU010000151.1:0-7239 GCA_045578685.1 Eubacteriales bacterium | reverse complement strand
ATATTATCTTTTTTCATTATTGACCTCCTTGAGATATTTTTTCTTTAACTCGAGATAGCTTTTCTTTAACTCCTCACGACCCTTCTTTAACCGCATTTTTACTGCAGAGGGAGTTTTACCGATGATTTTTGCGATCTCGTCCACCTTATATTCCTCGACGTAATAGAGATACAATACTATTTTCAGTTTATCGGGAAGCTCATACAGTACCGATATTATTTCTCCGTCCTCACTTTCTACCGACATTTCGTACAGGTCTTCTATATTCAGCTCGGTATGGTTGAAGCGAAATCGTAATATATCACGGCTTTTGTTGGTCGCGACCCGTATCAGCCAAGCCTTTATATGCTCTTCAGATTCAAAGCTTTTGTTTGTCTTTATATGTTTTATAAAAGTCTCCTGTACCGCATCCTCGGCATCAAAAGAGTTACCGAGCATAACGAAGCATATACGAAACAGCATATTCCCGAATTTATCGATGATATATTCGGTGTTATTCAAGTAATAATCATTTTCTGCCGGCATCTTATCACTCCTTTCATAACAAATACGTTAAAAAATTCAATTTGGTCAATTTTGATTTAAAATAATTGTTTTAATATTTTGATTGTATCATAAAGTTAAAAATCAGTCTATAACAAAACCGCCGAGGGTGACTCGGCGGTTTGCTGTATTCAGGGGTTAAGGAATTCTATGATTTGCGAAAACTCTTTCGTCCCTCTTATTTTGTCAAATTCTTCGTCCGTAAGCCAGGAATCACGTACTATATCACACAGGCTACGGCTGTCTGCTGTATCAAAGTCGCTTCTCCTTACGGTCTTTTCTCCCAAGAACAGGGAAGAGCTCTTCATTTCCTCGGGACGGTTGTCAAATTCCTTTACGGCTTCGGCACAAAGTGTTAGATGATCGATAGCGTTATCATATTCGCCTAAATTGATATAATGCTTTGCTATAAGATAATTTATCTTTGCTTTGCTCCAACCGTCGGGCAGAGCTTCACCTTGATACAAAAGCTTTTCGATCTCGTTATCTGTTTTATATACCTCTATTGCATCCTTATCGGACACCAAATGCCCAAGACGGTATAACCCGTAGGATAAAAGCGAATAGGCTTTTGATATAAGGTCTCTTGTATGGGACAGCTTTTCGCTTTCTTCAAGAGCCCACCATATAGCAGTTTCACGGCATACTGACAGGGTAGGCAGAGTCTCATACAGCCTTCGTCCTTGCTCCTTTCGTCCCATTTCACAATGCTCAAAGGCAAGCCGCTCTGTTGCTTCAAGGCGGATCTCGTCATCAGGGCAGTATTTGATTATACGCTCTCCCAGGGACACGATCTCTTCATCGTATTTGGCTTGATTCTCCTGTCAAGCATCTATATCGGCATCGTCGCTGCCCGAAAGAAAAAGTGCATACATCAGCTTGTTTAACAGCGGATAACTGTTGGGGTGTTCTGCCACTCCTTTTTTTGCAATATCAATGCATTCTTCTATCCTGCCCTCTGAAATGGCGGTCTGAAATTTTTTCAGGTACTCGTTTACCGAATTTTCCTCTGCCGTATCGTTAATTCCCATAAGACTGTCAACCGATATTTCAAAGAAAGAAGCAATATTAGGAACTAACTCCATATCGGGATAACATAACCCTTTTTCCCAACGGGATACCGACTGACAGGACACACCGAATATCTCTGCCAATTCGTCTTGTGTAAGATCTCTTTGCTTTCTTAATCTTTTTATGTTTTCACCTATGTTAAGCTTCATATTCTCACCTCTTAAAATTTCCGAGCGCTCTTTCTACTCATATTGTAATACAATAGTTCTCATTATTCAATATCACGTTTGGTGAGAATTTTTAACCGTTTTAGTGATAACCCCATTCCTCTTTTGCTTTCTGTCTTTCGAGTTCTGATTTTTCTTTCATCTTGTGAGCCTGCAACTGTTTTCTGAAACGAAGCTTGTAAGCAGCACAACTAAGTACAAAGCAGAATAGAAATATAAATACAGATATCAGCTTTAACCAAGCGAAAAAAATAATAAAGGGAATATACAACGGGATCGACAATAAAAATCCATTCATCATATATTCTGTAAATACTGCCCATTCTTCTTTTGTGAGGCGGTATGATGCCAATGAATAATTGGTATCATAGTCGCTTCTTTCACGGCTGTTATAAAAATATACTGCCTCAAATACCGAAAGCAATAATAAAAACGCCGGAACAAAGGAAAGCTCGGATAATATGATATGATTTCTGAAAACTACTGCGATTATGATATTGACTATCGTGGTGACAGAATAATAAATAACGTATTTCATAGAGTTAACCAGATTCCTTGTATTTTATCGGAAAACACTACCAGCTTTATACATAGATCCTGTTTTTCGCATTTTATATTACTGTAAAAAGTGTTACTGTTTTGTTCGTGATATATGTTTGCAGTATCGGAAAGAATACAGCCCGTCAGTTTCAGGGTGTCGGTTGCGGCTTTAGTAAAAGCCGACAGCGGCAGATATTCTTTAAGCAAGACAGAGAAGTGATCAAAGCACCTACGGTAATCACCCGAAACAAACAGCTCGATAAATATACTTGCTATATGCCGCTTATCGGTTAAAAGCTTTTCGGTGTCCTGCTCTGAAAATATGTCCCCGCCGTTCTCTACGGTGGAAAGTGCCTCACATAATAAACTGTATTCCCGGTTGAGGTCTGCCATAGATGCGATAAGATCGGCTTTTCTTTCTTTTATGATATCCGTAAGAGGAATGTTGTTTGAAAGGTATTCTCTGATCTTAGATACGGGCAAGCCCAAGGAACGGAGAACAAGCACGTTTTTTATGTTTATTATCTGTTCTTCTGTGTATTTTCGTCTGTTGCTATAAGTTTCTTTAGTGCTTTCGATCAGCCCTTTTTCTTCATAGAAACGCAGGGTTCTTGATGTACAGCCAAGCTGTCTGCACAGTTCGTTGATATCCGTCATTTTATCACCTCTCTGATACGATTATACCACTTGACCCTGCGTCAATGTCAAGAGTGTATAAAGAATTCGTTGGGATTTCCGAAAGTTATAATGCTTTTGAGCGACTAATATACTTGCCCACACATCATCTTATGAAGTTGTATTCTAAGGATACAAACGCCGATATAAGCGACCGAGCTGCAGAATGTATCCTAAAGATACAAATATCAAGAGAAACATCAAAATTACAGTTTGTATCCTAAAGATACAAACGTCAAGCGAAGCATCAGAACTACAGATTGTATCCTAAGGATACAAACGTGAAGTGAAACGTCAGAATTACGGATTGTATCCTAAGGGTACAAACGTCAAGTGAAACGTCAGAATTATGGATTGTATCCTAAGGATACGAATTTCAAAGAAGCAGTTGAGAGATTATGATCTAAGGGTTACAATAAAAGGAATGCCACGTTCCGTAAACCGAAGCAGTATTCTTTTATACATCTTCAAGTGCTGCTATTACAGCCCTAAATCTCGGGGTTTCCCGTATGGGGTCGTACACAACGCGAGATGGTGATAAAATACAAGCCAACAGATCTTTTCTTTCATTGTAAGTAATATTCTGTTCATCTATAACATTTCCGAAAAGTTTATAGTTTTCAGTTACCGCTTCTGTATCACATTTTAAAGCATATTTATAAGCAGTTTCCAGATCCTCAAGCGTATCATCATATTCTTCCCGTAAGGCGTGCATAAAAGCAAGATATTCGTAGTATATAGACAGATCTTGAGAAAAGTACCCATTAAAGTTGAATAATTCAAGAAGTTTTATTCCGCGGAATGCTTCATTGATTCCGGCTTCCGTCATATCGTGATTGTGGTAATAAGCCAATATCCAATTCAGTGTATTTGAGTATTCATAAATATTTCTGTAAAGAGTTTGCTTTGCCGTGTGTAGAGCTTCGTCGTTGTCAAGTTGACGGAGTTTAATTATTGCGTATTCCGATCTCGGATAAAGACCATCGGGTGGTAGAATCTTGCTGTTATAATATAGCGCTTTTTCATGATCCTCTTGTAAAAGGGCTATTTTTGATAGGCGATCAAAGGAGTGAGCCCGTATAGTGTCATCGTCCGGTATCCGCGTAAGCTTCTCAAACAACTCGGTTGCTTCATTTATAAGCTTGCACTCGGGACCTAACTCTTTTGCATACATACATTTACACCACGCAAGTTCGTACATAAGCCTCGGGTTGTTAGGATAACGCTCCAACGCGGCGGTCAATAATTGCGCAGAACCGTCAAAGTTCTGTTGTTTGGCTTCTGAAATTATCTCATCGATGCTTTTGTTCAGGGTGTCATTACGGTCAAAGAGATAATCTGTTGAAATGTTGAATATTTCGGCAATCTTAGGTATCAGGGTAATATCAGGATAAGCGTTTCCGGACTCCCATTTTGAGACGGCACCCGTGGTTATTCCCAAAAGCCCTGCAAGCTTTTCTTGAGTGTAGCATTTTTCCTGTCGTAATTTGTATATGATCTTTCCTATATTCATTGAGATTTCCTCCATTGATTTATTCGTAAGCTTACATTTACAGTATAAAATAGGTGTGTGAAATAGTCAATGGAGCAGTTTTCCATATGGTAATCAAATTTTTATACCAACGGTAAAATGCAAAATGAAGATACAGCGACAGTATTTTTTGAATTAGTACCTAAAAGCCATATTTCGGACTGAGGATTATATCCTAAGGATACAATCATATAATAGAACAAATGTTATGAAAGATTGTATCTTTAGGATACAAATTTCAATAGAAGTAACTGAACGATAGATTGTATTTTAAAGATATAAACACCAAGAATAACCGGAGCACTATGGTTTGTATTCTAAAGATATAAACACATGGAGGAACAAAATTACAGTTTGTATCTTAAGGATACCAATACCAAGAGCAGCGGCATAACTACAATTTGTATCCTAAGTATACGAATATTAAGAGGGGTGGTATAACTACAGTTTGTATCCTAAGGATACAATTTTAAATCGGGTAACCTGTAGTGAAACGTAATTTAGATTACATTTTACAAAATTAAAAAATGGTGCCGTATGACACCATCCGAGGATTATTTAAGTATATTTGTTATTATATTAAAAGCACCGATCAGCTCGTTTTGCTCAGTTGATGATAAGAGAGATAACTTTTCGCAGAGCTCACTGTTGTTTTTCTTTATAAGTGATTCGGTATATGTTTTTCCCTTAGGCGTAAGGGCGAGAAGTAAAATTCTCTCATCGTCCTGTGATCTTGTACGCGTGATGAGCGAATTCTTTTCGTGTGCTATTATAATGCGGCCCACATAGCTTCTGTTGAAGCCGAATTTCTTTGCAAAAGAAGAAGCTGAACAGATATTTTTCGCATATATTTCCATCAGCAATAATTCCTCGGTGGAATATGCACCTAACGTATTATTCTTTAATATTAACTTTGAAATAGGCAAACAACATTCGTTTATCTCAATGATTTTATTTATAATTGCTTTTTCCATAATATCACCCAAAATTAATTTTAGTTTATAATTGATTATACCAAATATCATAAGAGCAGTCAATAAAAAATGTAACCTTAGGTTACAAATATGCGATTGGTTTATAGTTTGTTTAATTGCACCTCAGAATTTAAGCTACAAGCGATATAGCCGTATAGAAGATTGTAACCTTAGGGTACAATCTTTGTGATAGATGGCGCACTCGTTATTTCGAATACAATCGGTACTCGGCAAACTTAGCTTTATCTGCAAATTCGTGATTTTAAACGTAGGGGAGGCGTTTCACCTCCCAGTTTTATTTACGATCTTATTCCAAACTTCGGCAAGCTGTCAAACCTATCTCCCGGTTCATGAGCGCCGAGGCGATAATAGAAGCAGGCTGCGGTCTCGATGGCTGAGTTTCCGTATCTTGCTCTTATCTTATCCACCGACAGCTCTCGTGTCAGCTCCCGCTCTCGATTATGCTGATCGCAGAAAAAATCTGTCTGATAGGGCATATCGGCAGGAACAAGGTCTATGGCACGCACCGTCAAGGCTCTTACATTCTTTTTCCAGCTATAGTTATTTATAAATATCTCGTAAGCCTTCTCGGCTATCTCCGCCCAGCTCTGGGTAGGATAGGGAAGGGGAGCCTGAATATCACGGCAGATAAGTTCCTCATTCTTTACACATATCTGCACCTTTGTGGCGGACAGCCCTTCTGCACGCAGACGGTATGCCACGTCCTCCGATAGAAAATATAGCCGTACCCTTGCTTCCTCGTTTGTGACGAGGTCGTGGGGAAAGGTGTTGCCTCTGCCTATACTCTTAACGGGATAACTGTCATAGAAATCGGATACTCTGTCGCTGCCCATTCCGTTGACATTACACCATAGGTCAGTCCCCACCTTGCCCAGCATATATTGGCACAGCTCCATATCCAGCCTTGCCAGATGACCGAGGGTGTATATTCCGTGCTTGGCTAATTTTCGTTTTGTGGCAGGACCTATGCCCATCATTTCATCTACTGCAAGAGGCCATACCTTTTCACGGAAGTTTTCATAGCTTATGACTGTGGTAGCGTCAGGCTTTTTCATATCCGAACCAAGCTTTGCAAATATCTTATTAAAGGATACTCCCACCGAAATAGTCAGCCCCAGCTCACGCTTCATATCTTCACGCAGCTTGTCGGCGATCTCAACACCGTCTCCGTACAGCAGACGGCTGCCCGTGACGTCAAGCCAGCATTCGTCTATGCCGAAGCACTCTACCTGATCGGTGTAGCGATAGTATATCTCCCTTGCCGCAAGAGAATACTCGTCATACCAACGGTAATGAGGCTCTACTATAATGAGATCGGGGCATTTCTGCTTTGCCTGCCATATGGCTTCTCCTGTCTTGACACCGAAGCGCTTTGCTTCGTTGGTCTTTGCAAGGACTATGCCGTGACGGTCCTCTTTGGCTCCGCATACCGCCACCGCCTTTCCACGAAGCTCGGGACGGTGCTTGACCTCGACAGAAGCAAAAAAGGAATTAAGGTCACAATGCAGTATAGTGCGGCGATTATTAAATTGTTCTGTACAAAATTCACTCAACGGTTAACAACCTTTCCTTTCCTGCTTATTGATTTTTGACGTGAAATGACGGATAATATAGACACGGGCCCGAGGGGCAAGTTGCCCCGACCAAACTATACTTTATAGGATATTAGATCCTTTCCGTATCACACGGGGTGGAGAAATTTCTATTGTTAAAGTTA
>JAZNKU010000150.1:0-2536 GCA_045578685.1 Eubacteriales bacterium | reverse complement strand
GGGTCGGGGTCAAAGCGAAAGCACTGCCCGCAGTCAAATATCTTTTCTACAGAAAAACAGGAAAGCTCACTTAATTCTATGTAATTCTTAAATTCTTTTATTCTCATATAAATGTAGATTTTCGCTTGCGAAAATCCTCCTTAATTTTGCATTGTGCATTTTGCATTTTGCATTTCAAAGTGCTTTTTTACACAAGTCCGCCAGGGGGCAACTTTCGCACTTCGGCGCTCTTGCAGTACACCATTCCCGTCCAAACCACACCATACGGTGACAGAAATCCACCTGCTTGTCCTTGGGGATGATGGGGATAAGGGCTTTTTCTACCTTATAGGGATTCTTCTCGCCCTTGGGACAAAGACCCATACGCCCCGAAAGTCTGATACAATGGGTATCGGTTACAATAGATGGAATACGGAATATATCACCCAAAAGCAAATTTGCTATCTTACGGCCTACACCGGGAAGCTCAAGAAGGTCATCCATCGTTCGGGGTAACTCGCCCTTATATTTGTCGATAAGTATCTTACAGCAGGCGGAAATATTCTTCGCCTTGGTCTTATAAAGTCCGCAGGGCTTAACGAAATTTTCTATAGTTTCAACTTCTGCTTCAGCCATAGCCGCAAGGGTCGGAATATATTTGAACATCTCCCCGCATACGATGTTTACCCTCTTGTCGGTGCACTGAGCCGAGAGGATACCCATAACAAGGAGCTTCCAGGGCTCGCCGTTATACTGAAGAGCACATTCTGCCGAAGGGTAAAGCTCTTCAAGGCGCTGTACTATAGCTACAGCTCTTTCCTTCTTAGTCATTGATCTCGGGTATAGGATCGCGGAGCAGAACATCGAATATCTTGCGGTTTTCGATTATCATACCAAGTCCCTCTATAGCACACTCGGTAGAGTTGGCACAGATCTGTACGGGAATCTCAAGGGTCTCCTCCATAAGGGTCTTGATGCCGCCGTCAAGAGCACCGCCGCCTGTGAGAAGGATACCTCTTTCCTTTATGTTATTAAATATCGGCTCGGGGAGCTTCTTTAAAATAGCAGAAATATTGGCAACCAGATAAACAGCAAAGGGCTTCATTATCTCCACGGTCTGGGAGGAGTTAATGGTAAGGTCACAGGGAAGACCGGTAACGAGATCTATACCCACAAAATCATAACCGCCTACCGAATATCCGGGATGGACCGAGCCGACGGTCTCGCGGATAGTACGGGCCATACGCTCGGTGATAGAAGCGTTATACTCGTTCTTGATATAAGCGATAATAGCCTGATCCAGCTTGTTACAGCCGTAGGCAAAGGTACGGGAAAGCTTGGTAGCACAACCCTTGACGATGCCTATCTCTGAGTTTGCAGCTCCGATATCGCAGAGCAGAAGCTCCTTTTCGTCATTCAGAGGTGCACCCGAACCCATAACGCACACGGTAGGAAGGTCAACGCATTTTACAGCCTTTACCCCCGCTTCAAGAAGCATCTCCACTATAGCCGAAACATCTGCGCTGCTCTGACCGCCGTGACTTGCAAAGATCACCTCGGGACGGCGTACTCCCGTCTTCTTGATAGCACGCTCAACTATCATTGCCATTCTTTCATAGTCGCTGACATTGCCCTGATATATATGGGTAATAAGGTCAACTGCACCCGGGGTCTTGTTATAGAGATTTATAGCCTCCTGACCGATAGCCAGATGCTCCTGTGTATAGGTATCCACCGCCACAGCGTTGGGTTCGCGTACAACTACGCCTCTTCCCTCCTGGTATACGGTTGTAATATTGCTTCCGAGATTTATTCCTAAGGTTCTGCTCATTTCAGATCTCCTGTATTAAATTCTTTTATTAGTATTTCTTTAAGTAATTCGGTAGGAAGTCCTATAACATTATTAAGGCTTCCGTCGATTGCCGAGACGAACTTACCCGCCTCGCCCTGAATGCCGTAGCTTCCTGCCTTATCCATAGGATCGCCCGAGTCAACATACGCCCATATTTCTTCATCGGTCATCTCTCTGAAAATAACCTTTGTTTCGTCATGGGTGGTAACAGACTTATCCGCGCTCTTTACGGTAATACCGGTAAATACGCTATGTGACTTGCCGGACAGACTTTTTAGCATATCAAATGCATCATTGCGGTCTACGGGTTTTCCGAGGATAATGTCCCCGAGGGCCACAACCGTGTCGGAGGCGATAAGAATATCATTCTCATCAAGCTCTCCCTTATATGCATCAGCCTTACGCTTTGAAAGTATCTCTACAAAGCGGCAAGGAGTTACCTTTTCTTCTACTGTTTCGTCTGCATCTGTCGGGCAGACTGTAGGGATTATGCCAAGCTCGCCTAAAAGCTCACGTCTTCTGGGGGATGCTGAGGCTAATATATAATTTTTAATCATATACAAATACAAATCTACTCCATTCCGTGTGATTTGAAAGGCATACTGACGGGCGCAGTATGGCAGAGGCGCCTCGCCTCATTTAATTCTCCTGATGCCGCCGTTTTTAGGTGTATGCTTTTCGTAAGCCGAAATAACTGCCTTTACC
>JAZNKU010000149.1:0-3182 GCA_045578685.1 Eubacteriales bacterium | reverse complement strand
TTGGCTCACAGAACGACATGGCTACGATCCGACTTGTTAGACTTTTCGTTAGTACCGGGAGCAACACCGAAGAAGCCGTTTTCGGGGTTAACTGCCCAGAGTCTGCCGTCCTTACCTACGCGGAGCCAAGCGATATCGTCGCCTACGCACCATACCTTATAGCCCTTCTTAGCATAAACTTCGGGGGGAATAAGCATTGCGAGGTTGGTCTTACCGCAAGCGGAGGGGAATGCAGCGGAGATGTACTTAACGTCGCCGTCGGGACCCTCGATACCGAGGATAAGCATATGCTCAGCCATCCAACCCTCTTTTCTGCCAAGGTAGGATGCGATACGGAGTGCAAAGCACTTCTTACCGAGAAGAACGTTTCCGCCGTAACCGGAGTTAACGGACCAGATGGTGTTGTCCTCGGGGAAGTGAACGATATATCTCTTTTCCTCGTCAAGCTCTGCTCTTGCGTGCAGACCCTTGATGAAGTCAGCGCTGTCACCGAGAGCGTCGATAACTTCCTTACCTGCTCTTGTCATGATGAGCATGTTAAGTACAACGTAGATAGAGTCGGTAAGCTCAACACCGATCTTTGCAAAGTCGGAGCCTACTACACCCATGCTGTAAGGAATTACGTACATGGTCTGACCCTTCATAGAACCCTTGTAAAGCTTGGAGAGCTTCTCGTAGCATTCCTTGGGATCCATCCAGTTGTTGATGTTACCTGCATCCTCCTTCTTAGAGGTACAGATAAAGGTTCTGTGCTCTACACGGGCAACGTCGTTAACTGCAGTTCTGTGAAGGTAGCAGTTGGGAAGAAGCTCCTGATTGAGCTTGATCATTTCGCCTGTTTCAAAAGCCTGATCGAGAAGAGCAAGTCTCTGCTCCTCACTTCCGTCGATCCAAACGATATTGTCGGGCAGTGTCATAGCTGCCATCTCATCGATCCAGCTAAGTACGTGTTTATTATTGGTCATAGGGATATACCTCCTAAATAGTTTATCAATATCTAAAATCGAATTCATTGTACCTTATTTTACCGCAAAATGCAATAGAATTATGTGAACGATATCCCCTTTTTACAAATTGTTAAATATTTGATTTATCACAAAAGATAAACCACCATTATCCAATATGATAAAAGCCTGTCAACCGTAGCTGACAGACCTTCGTTTATTTACTCATTACATCGGCAAGTGCCGCAAACTGTTCAAGCGACAGTTTCTCCCCTCTTACATCGGCGGGTAAACCGATAGAGGTGATAAATTCGGCAAGCTGAGCTTTGTTGTACTGTGAAAACTCACTTCCCAGAGAATTGACAAGGGTCTTTCTGCGCTGGGAAAAAGCTCCGCGGATGACCTTCATAAGCATTTTCCTATCACAATCAACGGGGGGCTCCTTGTAAAAATCAATTCGCATAACAGCCGAGTCTACCTTGGGCATGGGGATAAAGTTACCCGCAGACACATCAAAGAGTTTCTTGCACTTGCCGTAATAGGCAAGGGATGCGGAAATTGAGCCGTACTCTGCCGTGCCGGGAGCGGCACACAAACGCTGTACCACCTCTTTCTGTATCATAACCGTAACAGATTCAAAGGGTGCACCCGACTCTGCCAATGCCATAATGACGGGAGTGGTTATATAGTAAGGAAGGTTAGCGCAGACGCTTATCTTTTTGCAATCGGCAAACTCCTCTTCCACGAGCTTTTTTATATCCACCTTCATAACATCGGTGTTGATTATCTTTAAGTTGTCAAATTCAGCGAGATTTTTTGTAAGAAGCGGAATAATAGTATCGTCGATCTCAACGGCAACCACCTTCTTTGCTCTCTTGCAGAGCTCGTAGGTCAGAACACCAAGACCCGGACCTATCTCAAGAACGCCCTCCTCGGCGTTATCTGCAATACGCTGTACAACGCTTTCGTTGGTGAGAAAGTTCTGACCGAATTTCTTTTTAAAATTAACGGAGTATTCCTCCATCTGGGCCTTTATGTATGATATATCGGTAAGCTTCATCATTATCTCCTATAATAAGATTATAATTATAATACCACATATCAAAACATTACGCAATAGCATTTTGCAAATGCTTGACAAAGTGACATAATGATGTTATAATTTATAGGCTTGCTAGAGTGGCGCAGCCGGTAGCGCAATTGATTCGTAATCAATAGGCCGAGGGTTCGAATCCCTTCTCTAGCTCCAAAAACAAAGGTCACACGGAAGTGTGACCTTTGTTTTTGTATCAACGGCAAGCCGTTGTATATCATCCGCAACCAGTTGCGGCATATCATCAACACGAAGTGTTGTATATCATCAAGCCGTAGGTAAGATACACTCTGACGCGTGATGAGATACAAAAAGCACTTGTGGATACAAGTGCTTTTTATCTTAATTCCTCTATGTACACTATCACATTGCTTTCATCATAGCAAACATAGCCTATCCTAAGATGCTGTCCGTTTCCTCTTATAACACCGTTATGTCTGGCAGTAGCGTTATATCCTTGAATTAGCACATAATCCGAATATGAAAAGCAAACTCCGTCTATCTCAAAGCTCTCTTCTCGCTTGTCTGCACCGGGAACAAAATCCTCTACGTAACCTTCAACGATTTCGTAGTTTCCTTCTTTATATGCTCCAACAGTGCTTTTATACATATGCGCCTGTCCGAGAAACGCGATAAGCGAGATCAGAGCTACAAAACCAACAGCATTCCAGCAAAAAATATTTATGATGATCGTACCTGCCACCGTTTTCTTATACTCAGGGGATTTTCTTATTATATAAGGGAACAAGGAGGTACCCGCTATTATAATAATGGGAATAATATACGCCAAATGAAATTCGAATTTGGCTTCATATAAAACTCTCGTCATTATATCACATCCTTCTTATAAATTATATCACAATATCAAATATTTTTCAATGATATATTACTCACACGATATGATGTGCGGAAAACCGCAGGGATAATACACGCTAACGTGTGATGAGATACAAGGACGGCAATTGCCCTTGATGATATACACCGCACTTCGCGCGGTGATGATATACCAAGCCTACGGCTTGGATAACAAAACAAAAAGCACTTCAAAGAAGTGCTTTGTTTTGTGGGGTGAGCGATGGGAGTCGAACCCACGGCCTTCAGGGCCCCAACCTGACGCTCTAACCAACTGAGCTACGCCCACCATG
>JAZNKU010000148.1:0-1699 GCA_045578685.1 Eubacteriales bacterium | reverse complement strand
TGTACGTTACTTGAGCCGTACTACAAGTTCAGGCTTGAGATACCGTCATCGGTTGTAGGCAGAGCTATGTCCGATCTGCAGGCACGCTTTGCGGATTTCGAGCTTGAGAGCTCGGACACAGAGCGTACAACAATATGCGGTCGTGGTCCCGTAGCCACGCTTTTTGACTACACAAAAGAGGTAATTGCATATACCAGAGGAGAGGGCAGGCTGTTTTGCACCTCCGACGGCTACGAGCCCTGCCACGATCAGGATGAGGTCGTTGCAAAAGCGGGGTATGATCCGGAGGCAGACCTTGAGAATCCTCCCCATTCGGTATTTTGCGGGCACGGTGCAGGCTTTACGGTGCATTGGAGCGAGGTTGACAGCTACAAGCATCTTGAAGTCAGTTTAGAGGATCTGTCCAAAGGAGAGGCGATTATCCCGAAAGCATCTACTTTGGCACGTAAGTACAGCATAAGTGATGATGAGCTTGAAGCAATAATGCTCAGACTGTTCGGTCCGATCAAGCGTAAGCAATACAGTGAGCCGAAGATCATATCCGCAGACAAGAAGGAAAAGCCCAACAAGGCTAAGCATATACGATCTCAGAGAAATATGGTGATAGTTGACGGATATAACGTTATCTATGCCGATGAAGCCTTGAAAAACACCTCGCTTTTCAGTATTGAAAAGGCGAGGGACGAGCTTATGGATATTCTCAGCAACTACGTGTCATATACCAAGACAGAGCTTGTGCTTGTTTTTGACGCCTATCTGGTTAAGGGCGGCGAGGGCTCGGAGTTTATGCACGACGGCTACAAGGTGGTATACACAAAAGCTAACCAAACAGCCGATGCATATATCGAAAAAATGATGCACGAGCTGGGGCCCGACTACAGCATTCGAATGGTCACCGATGATAAGCTTTTGCAGTTCTCGGCGGTTCATTCGGGAATCTCCCGTGTTACTTCAAGAGAATTCTTGGAGGAACTGACCCGCATCGGCAACGAAATAACCGACTTTGTCCGTAAGCTTGCCGAAAGCAAGGGTTGATATTAAGGCATTGACGGCGGGGATATAGCCTATTTCACTGCCAAAGAAAGCGAGACGGTGGAGACAGGAAATGATACAGGTGCTCATGAGGAAACTAAGGAACAGGTGAATGGGCAGTCCTTGCCTGAGGGAATCTTAATTCAAGCTGCCATATATTTGTTTCCTAGCTTGAGTCCAATAACGGAAGGTTCAGATCAAATGCTGCATCTTGGAAAAAACCATCGGTGTTGGCTGCTGTTCGGCAGAACTTTGCAGGGTGGATTTTACACTTGAATAAACAAGAGCATAATTGACAAATGCTATACAATATGGTATAATATAAAAAGATGCTAAATATATCGATTTAAAAAGGAGCGTAATTATGGCAAACAGATTTGTATTGAACGAAACAAGTTATCACGGCAAGGGTGCAATTCAGGAAATTGCAAACGAAGTAAAAGCAAGAGGCTTTAAAAAATGTCTTGTATGTTCCGACCCCGATCTTATAAAGTTCGGTGTAACAAAGAAGGTTACGGATGTTCTCGACAATGCATCTATACCTTATGAGATATTCAGCGAGATCAAGCCTAACCCAACTGTTGAAAACGTTCAGGCCGGCGTTGCAGCCTACAAGGCAAGCGGAAGCGACTGTCTTATCGCTATCGGCGGCGGTTCATCTATCGAC
>JAZNKU010000147.1:0-7198 GCA_045578685.1 Eubacteriales bacterium | reverse complement strand
GTTGAACTGCTTTTTGTGTTATCCGAGATAGTGGTAAAATACCACTATTTTTTATAGAATTATAAGTTATGATGCAACTGCGTTCGGATGAACTGCTTTTTGTGTTATATGAGATAGTGGTAAATTACCACTATTTTTTATAGAATTATAAGTTATGATGCAACTGCGTTCGGTTGAACCGCGTTTTGTATTATCCGAGATAGTGGTAAAATACCACTATTTTTTAATAACCGGATTTATTAGATAAAAGCTAAATTGCTACGCAGCTAAATTGTTCGCTTACACTCACAGCTAAATTGCACTTCGTGCAGCTAAATTAAATTCGGCATATAGCTCGCCGAAGGCGAATTTAGCTCCGCAAGGAATTTAGCTTGCTTAGCAAATTTAGCTCGGCGCCCGTCGGGGTCCCCGAAGCGAGCTTGCCGAGCTTTGGGGAATGGGAGACCGAATTTAGCTGAAAAAAGTGCTCAAAAAGCACTTTTTTCTTTGGGGTGGTACCCTACCGCGGAGGGTTTTTGCTGTGTTATGATATACGCGGAGGTGATGCAGTGGAAGAAAGAATTGACGCTTTGACCCTTAAACTTATTAAAAAAATCGACAGAGCAATTGGTGAGCTGGACAAGTATACCCTGACCAAGCATACCAAGGAAAAAAGCGTGGAGTATGACGAAGAGGGTAAAAAGGCAATAGCCGAAACCGTAGTGGAGACCGAGGAGATAAGCATAGTCAAGGGAACGGTCAATACATCTGCTCTTAAAAGTATTGCTTCTGCAATAAAGGAGCTGAGAGGTAAGGATGAGGAAACGGAAAGTGAAGGCGTTACGGTGATCTTAAGCGAGGAGATAAAGGAGCTTTCGGAATGAAGGAAATGATTATAGGAACTCCCAATCCAAAGCAGCTTCTCTTTATGAAGGAGCGGCACCGCCATATCGCCTTTGGCGGAGCAAGAGGCGGCGGCAAAAGCTGGGCTGTAAGGGCTAAGGCAAAGATGATGTGCATGCGATACCCCGGTATACGCATCCTCATAGTGCGCCGTACCTACCCCGAGCTATATAACAACCATATCAACATTCTTCGCCGTGAGCTTTTCGGTATCGTCAAATACAATGACAAGGAAAAGACTATGACCTTTCCCAACGGTTCCACCGTCAGCTTTTCCTACTGTGCCTCGGACAAGGATCTTGACAGGCTGCAGGGTGTTGAGTATGACGTGATATTTCTTGACGAGGCGACCCAGCTCTCCGAGTATCAGATGAGAGCTATAGTCGCCTGTGTCCGTGCGGTAAACGACTATCCCAAGAGAGTTTACTATACCTGTAACCCCGGAGGCAAGGGACATTCTTATATAAAAAGGCTCTTTATAGACAAGCGGTATAACGAGGGAGAAAACCCCACCGATTATGCCTTTATACAGTCTCTTGTAACCGACAATACCGCACTTATGGAGGCGGATCCCGAGTATATCCGTCAGCTTGAAGCTCTGCCGCCAAAATTAAGAGATGCCTGGCGTTACGGTGACTGGAACATCTTTGAGGGACAGTTCTTTGAGGACTTTATTGATAACCCCGAAGGGTACAGTGACCGCAGGTTTACCCATGTTATTCCCGCCTTTGATATTCCTAAAGGGTGGAGCATATACCGTTCCTACGACTTTGGCTATAACAAGCCCTTTTCGGTGGGATGGTGGGCGGTGGACTATGACGGAGTTATATACCGTATTCTTGAGCTTTACGGTTGTACCCAAAATCCCAACGAGGGTGTGCGCTGGACTCCCGAAAAGCAGTTTTCCGAGATAGCGAGGATAGAAAGAGAGCATCCTCAGTTAAAGGGCAGAAGCATACAGGGTGTTGCCGACCCATCCATATGGGATACCTCCCGTGGAGACAGTGTGGCTGACACAGGGGCAAAATACGGAATCTGGTTTACCCCGGGGGATAATAAGCGTATTCCCGGCTGGATGCAGATGCATTACAGGCTGAGCTTTGATGAGAACGGTTATCCCATGATGTATGTTTTTGATAACTGTAAGGCGTTCATCCGTACCATACCCCAGCTTACATTCAGCAATACCGACCCCGAGGACCTTGACAGCTCACTTGAGGATCATGTGGCGGATGAGGTGCGGTATTTCTGTATGACCAGACCCATTTCACCCAAAAAATCTTTACCCGTTACCTCTGTCGGTGACGATCCCCTCAATATGAATCCGAGGGTCAAATATTCAAACATAAGGAGAGTAGATATATGAAAAATGAAAGTGAAGTTCTTGCCCCTATAGGCAAGGACGAAATCATAAAAGCCCGTCAGACACTTATGAGATATAAGAGCGACAAGGCTAATCTTGAAAAAAAGATAGTGGCAAACGAGGACTGGTGGAAGCTCCGTCACTGGGAGCAGCTTCGTTCCGATAAGAATGATTATAAGCCCGCCTCTGCCTGGCTGTGGAATGTTATCGTTTCAAAGCACGCCGATGCCATGGACGCCTTCCCCGAGCCTAACCTGCTTCCCAGAAGCGAGGATGACAGAAGCGAAGCTAAAAAGCTGTCCTCTATAATCCCCGTTATTCTTGATCAGAACGAATTTGAAAAGGTCTATTCCGAGCTTCAGTGGTACAAGTTGAAGCAGGGAACCGGAGTATACGGCATCTTCTGGGACCAGACCAAAAATCAGGGGCTTGGTGATATCAGCATACAGAAGGTGGATCTGCTTTCTCTTTTCTGGGAAAGCGGTGTAAGCAATATTCAGAAATCAAAGAATCTCTTTCATGTGAGCCTGTGCGACCGTGAGGAGCTTACAGAAAAATACGGGATTTCTGATGAGGATATGGCTGCGGCAGACATTGACATAACAAAATACCGTTACGATGACAATGTTGATACATCGGGCAAGGCTATGGTGGTTGACTGGTATTACCGTAAGGGAGGAGTTCTTCATTTCTGTAAGTTTACGGGTAACACTCTGCTTTTTGCAAGCGAAAACGATCCCGAAAACTATCCCTGCGGCTGGTATGACCACGGGCTCTATCCCTTTGTATTCGACACTCTTTTCTCTATAGAGGGTACGCCCTGCGGCTACGGCTACATAGATATAGGCAAGGACGCCCAGACCCAGATAGATATGCTTAACCATTCTATCATAAATAACGCCATGCTTGCAGCAAAGCCCAGATACTTTATCCGCGGTGACGGTGCAGTAAACGAGGAGGAGTTTGCCGACTGGACCCGTGATTTTGTTCATACCAACGGTAACTTAGGCAGAGATTCCATACTTCAGATTGATGTCAATCCCGTCAACCCCATCTATGTTACCATACTCAACAATAAGATCGACGAGCTCAAGGAGACCTCGGGCAACCGTGACGCTACTAACGGCGGTACTGCCTCGGGTGTTACCGCAGCCTCTGCCATTGCCGCAATGCAAGAGGCGGGAGGTAAGCTCTCAAGAGATTCCAACCGTGGGTCCTATGCCGCGTACAAGCAGATGATACTTCAGTGTATCGAGCTTGTCCGTCAGTTCTACGATATTCCCAGAACCTTCCGCATTATAGGAGATATGGGCAGGGTAGAGTTTACCTCATACTGTAACAGAGGTATCGCTCCCCGTCATCAGGGAAATGATTTTGGTGTGGATATGGGTCTTCGTACCCCCGTCTTTGATATCGAGGTGTCAGCCCAGCGCTCCAACCCTTATTCCAAGATGTCTCAGAACGAGCTGGCGCTCCAGTTCTATAATCTTGGTTTCTTTGATCCCGAAAGAGCGGATGTGGCACTTGGCTGTCTTGAGATGATGGACTTTTCACGAAAGGAAGCGGTGATGCAGCGTATTTCCGAGAGGGCGGGAAGGGTGTCGTTACCCGCGGTAAGCCGACATAATAAAATAAGTCTTTGCACCCCGACCCCCGCAGAGGGTATAATTCCGTGATAGAGGCTGTATACGACGGTGACGCTCTTACCCTTACGGTGAGGGGTCATGCCGGATATGCTCCCATAGGGGAGGATATAGTCTGTGCGGGAGTATCCACCCTTGTTTATACCCTTATTAACGGCTGCCGATGTGAGATATCAGGTGATACTGTTAGAGTCAAGGATGACAGACGGGTATATGATGCGGTCCTGACAGGACTTAAAATGATCTCGGAAAAATTTCCGAAAAACCTGAGGGTAGTACCCTACCGACAGGATAATTGACTTTGTTATAATGAAATCACGGCGGTGACGCGTCACCGTTGAAAAAGAAAGGAAGACATATATGTTGGAAAATGAAAACACCACCGATGTGGAAATGCAGCCCGAAGAAAATATAACCGCCACCGAGCCCGAGCTCAAGGAGGATATACCTGCAGCAGAAGCAGGTGAGGCTTTCTCACAGGATGAAAAAGTGACTGAGGATATCCCCGACGAGCTCAGCGAAGTCGTGGTGGATCGGGTCAGGGTCCTTGCCGAAAGAGTGGAAGCGGCAAGAGAGCTTTATCCCGAGCTTGATATTACCGAGGAGCTGAGGGATCCCGTGTTCGTGAGGCTTATGACGGTCTCTGAGGGAGATGTGCGCCGTGCATACGAGATGAAGTATCACGACCGCATCCTGACTAACGCCATGAGATATGCCGCTGAGGTCGCAGAAAAAAGACTGGCGGAGGCTATGGCGTCAAGACAGAGCCGTCCCGGTGAAAACGCCGTGGGCGGCGGATCTGCGGTAATGATGACTGCGGATCCTAAAAATCTTACCAGAGCACAGCGCTCTGAAATCAAAAAAAGAGTCCGCAGAGGAGAAAGGATCCTCTGGTAGGTGGGTCCGACCCGCGGCTATGATCGGGATTTTACCGAGGTTAAATTTTTTGGTATCCCGATATGAATTTATATCAATTAATCACAGGAGGTAAAAATGATTAATATTAAGGATTTTGACATTCAGGCGTTTGCTGATGCAAACGTACAGACAACAGAGTCTGCGACCCTTACCGAGGGTATGCAGCAGTATTATGATACCGAGCTTCTTGAAAATGCAAAGGAGGAGCTCTTCTTCAACCAGTTCGGTAAGGTTCAGACCCTTCCCGAGGGTAACGGCAGAAAGGTACAGTGGAGAAAGTTCGATACCTTCGGCAAGATCACAGCTCCCCTTGAGGAGGGCGTTACTCCCGACGGCAACACTCTTACCATGAAGACGGTAGAGGCAGAGGTAGAGCAGTACGGTGACTATACCACCGTTTCCGACATGCTGGATATGACCGCAGTTGACGATGTTATCCTCTCCTGCACCGAGGAGCACGGCGCACAGGCGGGTCTTACCCTTGATACACTTACCCGTAACGAGCTTTGTAAGGGTAAGAACGTTTCCTTCCCCGAGGGCTATACACTTCGTTATGAGCTCGACTCTGACGCCAAGATCACTGCCACCGATGTAAACAAGGCGGTAACTAAGCTCAAGAAGAACAAGACCCCCAAGATCAACGGCAAGTATATCTGTATTATCCATCCCTCTGTTTCCGAGGACCTTCGTGAGTCTGAGGGCTGGATCGAGGCACATAAGTATGCCGCTACCACCGAGATCTTTAACGGTGAGATAGGTGAGCTTCACGGTGTTCGCTTTATAGAGTCCAACGAGGCTCCCATATTCTGCGGTGAAAACCTTGCGGGTGAAGAGAGAACTCTTACCGTCAAGACTGCCAATACTTCTAAGCTCAATAACGTAGATGTAGGTGCGGCAGATGAAAGCCTTATCGGCAGATATGTTCTTATAAACGGTGAAAAGTATAAGATCGAGGGTATCTCCGGCGCAAACAAGATCACCCTTGACGAGGGTATTACCGTTGAGGCGGGTACCGTTATCTATCCCGGTGAGGGTGGCAAGGAGGGTTGTGCCGTATACGGTTGTATCTTCTTTGGTCGTGATGCCTACGGCAGAGTAGAGCTCAGCGGCGGTGCACTGGAGATGATCGTAAAGAGTAAGGGCTCTGCAGGTACTGCTGACCCCCTCAACCAGCGCTCTACCGTTGGTTGGAAGGCGGCTCATGCGGCGGCTATCCTTTACGACGAAAGACTTCTGCGTTTCGAGTGCGGCTCCTCCTACAGCCTTACCGACACCGCTAACTGAGGTGGCTTATGAAGAGAAGCAAGGAAAAGACGGTTACCGTCAGACTTCCCCGTATAAGCGGAAATAACGATGCGGTATATGTATCGGTAGGTGAGCGTTCCTGGCGTATCAAGCGCGGCTGTGATGTTACCCTTCCGCTCTGTGCCTACGATGTGCTTCGTAACTCCGAGATTGCGGAGGACAAGGCGGTAAGTTACATGGAAAAGATCCATTGATGAAAGGGGAGGGCAGCCTCCCCTTTTTATGAAAGGAGCAACAATGACTATAAAGGATATTATAAACAAGGTAGAAAAACAGCACAGAGATCGCAGTATTTCCCTTGAGGAATATATCTCCTGTCTCAATATTCTCGAGAAGGATATTTACACCAATATTATTTCAGCCCATGAGGCTGATACCGAATTTGACGCCCATACAAGTGAGGACGATATATTGCTTGTGCCGGATATGTACTCTGATCTCTACAGCTTTTATCTTTTTGCCCGTATAGATCTTGCTAACGGAGATATCGGAGGCTACACCAACAATATGATACTCTTCAATAACCTGATGAGCGAGTATTCCCGCTATTATACCAGGGCTCATATGCCCAGGCTCAAGACAAGGATAAGGTGGCGCTGATGTATCTGCCTGAGCTTAACAAAAGAAATATAAAAAAGCAAAGAGTAGAGTGCTTTGAAGGCATAAGCTCTCAAAGAGTGATAGAGGAGGGCGGATTTCACGATACATTCAATCTCTGTGCCCGCTTTTATCCCGCTCTTTGCTGTATCCCGAGACGCTATGAGCTTGACAGCTACGAGCTAAAGGCGGCAGGAACGCCTCTTTTCTTTCGTGACGAGGGTGTATGCTGTATAGCACCTATGAGAAGCGATGTACCCGATATCTACACCCTTTTCAGAGGGGAGAACAAACTTCTGAGCTTTGAATTTGCCAAGGAGGCTTCTACGGGAAATATAGTAAGCTTCAATTCAAAGACACTTTTTGTCAAATCGGACAAGGCTTATGAATATGATTCTTCAAATCCTTCGCCCCTGACAGGCTTTTTTGATATGGGATATACCCTTGAGGTCACTCCCAAGCACGAAAACTCGGATTATAACGAAAGAAC
>JAZNKU010000146.1:0-16083 GCA_045578685.1 Eubacteriales bacterium | reverse complement strand
GTTATCCGTGAAGCAGGCAGCCGTACCAAGATGGCTGTTGAGTCAAGAGATGCCGATGTAGACCCTATCGGTGCATGTATCGGTAATCGCGGTATGCGTATCGCAGGTATCGTTGACGTGCTCCGCGGCGAGAAGATAGATATTATCAAGTACAGCGACGATCCCTGTGAGTTTATCCGCGAGGCACTTTCTCCCGCACAGGTCCGCGAGGTTATCATAGACGGCGAAAGAAGCGCAAGAGTAATTGTAGATTCCGATCAGCTTTCCCTTGCTATCGCTAAGGAAGGTCAGAACGCAAGACTTGCAGCCCGTCTTACAGGCTTCAAGATCGATATTAAAGAAAACTAATCATTTACGGTAAAGAGAGGTTGCAATGGCAGAGCAAACGAAGAAGGTTCCACAGCGAAAATGCACCGGATGCGGAATCAAGGCAGACAAAAACACCCTTATACGGGTAGTGCGTACTCCTGAGGGTGAGATAATGATCGACCTTAAAGGAAGAATGTCCGGCAGAGGCGCATATATTTGTCATAACGCAGCTTGTCTTAAAAAAGCGGTAAAGTCCAAGAGACTTGCCCGCAATTTAGAGGTAGAGATACCCGACGAGATATACGAGGCATTGGAGGTGCAGCTCAAGGGTGAAGACTAACACAGAAAGATTAAGCAGAATGTTAGGGTTGAGTGCCCGAGCAAGAATGCTCTCTGTCGGTACAGATATTGCTTGCGACTCGGTCAGAAGCGGCAACGCAAAGATCGTTATGGTTGCATACGATGCTTCGGCTAACACAAAGAAAAGAGCATTTAACTGTACACAGTATTACGAAACAGCCTGTTACGAGATTCCTATAGGACAGAACGATTTAGGACAGTATGTCGGTAAGAAGGGTGCTGTATCGGTGCTGAGTCTTAACGACGGTAATATGGCAAAGGGTATCACAAAACTTTTAGATGAAATGAGCGAAGCGGACATAACTCCGCGGGAGGTGTAATATATGTTAAATCCTAAATATAAGATCAGTAATATGGCAAAGGACCTTGGTGTTAAGGGTAAGGAGATAACCGATATTCTTGAAAAGAGCGGCAGAGGCACAAAGTCCACCTCCGCTGTACTTTCAGCCGAGGATTTTGATATTATATTAAACGAGCTTTCACTTGGCAATCAGATAAGTGATTTTAACGATTACTTAGAGCGTAAGGTAACCATCCCCCGCAAGGTTGCAAAGGCAGAGCCTGTGAAGGAAGAGCCTAAGGTTGAGGAGAAGAAGCCTGAGCCTAAGCCCGAGCCTAAGAAAGAAGAGAAGAAGCCTGAACTCAAGGCAGAGCCTAAAAAGGAAGAAAAGAAGCCTGAGCCTAAGAAGGAAGAGAAGAAGCCTGAGCCTAAGCCCGAGCCTAAAAAGGTTGACCAGAAGAAGAAGCAGCCCGCACAGGCAAGACCTCATATGCAGACTGTTACTCTTCCCAAGAAGCATACCGAGGAGGATAACAAGACCCCTCTTCAGCCTATCGATGCTTCTAACCGCGGTAACAAGAGTTCTACCCGTGTCGTAGACACCAGATCCTCTAATGTAGACCTTTCTAAATATGATGAAAAGCTTGACCGTTATCATTCCGACAAGGATTATAATAACAAGCAGAAGTTGAAGAAACAGAATAACCAGAATCAGAAGGGCAAGAAACAGGATAAGGCATCCAAGGAAAAGGCGGCTATGGATAAGCTCCGCCGTCAGCAGGAGATGGCAAAGAAGCAGGTTCTCTATGTTTCTATCCCCGAGGAGATCACCGTAGGTGAGCTTGCACAGAGACTTAAGCTCAAGGCAGCAGAGGTTGTAAAGAAGCTTATGATGCTCGGTGTTATGGCAACAGTCAACCAGACCATCGACTACGATACTGCATATCTTATCGCAGACGAGATGGGTGCCAAGATCACCAAGGAGGTTGAGGTTACCATCGAGGAGCAGATCTTTGACTCCACCGAGGATAACGACGATAACCTCATCACCCGTCCTCCCGTTGTTTGTGTAATGGGTCATGTTGACCACGGTAAGACATCTCTGCTTGATGCTATCCGTCATACCAGCGTTACCACAGGCGAGGCAGGCGGTATTACCCAGCATATCGGTGCTTTTTCTGTCAATATAGACGGCAACGACATTACATTTCTTGATACCCCCGGTCACGAGGCGTTCACAACGATGAGAGCAAGAGGTGCTATGGCAACCGATATTGCAGTTCTCGTTGTAGCAGCTGACGACGGTATCATGCCCCAGACAGTTGAGGCTATCAACCATGCAAAGGCAGCAGGTGTCGAGATAATCGTTGCTATAAACAAGATGGATAAGCCTACAGCTAACCCCGATAACGTTAAGCAGGAGCTTACTCAGTACGAGCTCGTTCCCGAGGAGTGGGGCGGAGATGTTATCTGTGTTCCCGTATCCGCAGTTACAAAGCAGGGTATTGAGGATCTTCTTGAAAACATCCTCCTTATTGCAGAGGTCAAGGAATACAAGGCTAACCCCAACCGCCACGCAAAGGGTGTTATCATCGAGGCTAAGCTTGATAAGGGCAGAGGCCCCGTTGCAACAGTTCTCGTACAGAACGGTACTCTCAACGCAGGTGATGTTGTTATCGCAGGTACCTCCGTTGGTCACGTAAGAGCAATGACTGACGACAAGGGCAAGCGCATAAAGTCCGCAGGTCCCTCCATCCCCGTTGAGATCATAGGTCTTAGCGAGGTTCCCTCCGCAGGTGACGAATTCAACGCGGTTGAGGATGAAAAGAAGGCAAGGGAGCTTGCGGAGCAGCGTAGAGATAAGGCTAAGAACGAGGAGTTCAAGGCTAACGCGGCAGTATCCCTCGAGGATCTCTTTGCTGCTATTTCTGACGGAGCAAAGACACTTAACATCATCGTTAAGGCAGATGTAAGAGGCTCTGCAGAGGCAGTTAAGCAGTCTCTTGAAAAGCTCTCCAACGAAGAAGTCAAGGTCAAGATCATTCACACAGGTGTCGGTGGAATCAACGAGAGCGACGTTATCCTTGCAGGCGCATCTAACGCTATCATCGTAGGCTTCAATGTTCGTCCCGACAAGAACTCTCTTGACATTGCGGAGCGTAACGGTGTTGATATCAGAACCTACCGTATCATCTACGAGTGTATCGAAGAGATCACCCAGGCTATGAAGGGTATGCTCGCTCCTACCTATAAGGAAGAGCGTCTCGGTCAGGCTGAGGTTCGTGCAACCATCCGTGTTCCCAATGTGGGTACAATCGCAGGCTCCTATGTTCAGGACGGTAAGATTCTTCGTAGTGCACAGATCCGCGTAGTTCGCGAGGGTATCGTTGTATTTGAGGATAAGATCTCCTCACTTCGCCGTTTCAAGGATGATGTAAAGGAAGTCGCTTCCGGCTACGAGTGCGGTATCGGTCTTGAGAAGTTCAACGATCTTAAGGAAGGCGACATTCTCGAAGCGTTCCAGATGGTTGAGGTTAAGAGATAATAATAAATATAGAAAACACTTGTATTTGCAAGTGTTTTCTTTGTTGACAAGAATTTTTTAAAATGATATAATTAAATCAATAATCAAGATGAGGAAACAAAATTGAGCAACGGATTTTTACCAATAAATAAACAGGATATGCTGAGTAGAGGTTGGGAGACTCCTGACTTCGTATATGTAACGGGTGATGCCTATGTGGATCATCCCTCCTTTGGCGTTTCCATAATTTCAAGAGTTCTTGAGGCTGCGGGATTTCGTGTTGCCATACTCTCTCAGCCCGATTATAAGAGCTGTGAGGCATTTAAAGAGTTTGGCAGACCAAGGCTCGGGTTCCTTGTTACCTCGGGTAATATAGACTCTATGGTGGCTCATTATACCGTTGCAAAGAGAAAGAGAAGCACCGACTACTATTCTCCCGGCGGTAAGATGGGACTTCGTCCCGACCGTGCGGTTATTGTTTACTGCAACCGTATTCGTGAAGCGTACGGAGATGTGCCGATAATCATCGGCGGTCTTGAGGCATCCCTTCGCCGCTTTGCACATTACGACTACTGGGACAACAAGGTGCGCCGCAGTATCCTCGTTGACTCCCGTGCTGATATTCTGACCTACGGTATGGGTGAGAATATTCTCCGCCGTTTGGCAGAGCTGCTTGACCGCGGTATTCCGATCAAGAAGATCAGGGATGTCAGAGGCACCGTTTATCTTGCCTCACCTGATGACAAGATCCATTACGAGTCTGTAGGCGGTTACGACTATAACGATCTTAAGACCGATAAGGCTAAATACGCCGAGGCCTTTGCCCTTCAGTATAAGGAGAACGACCATGTAAGGGGCAGGGCAGTAACAGAGCTTTATGACGGTAAGGTGCTTGTGCAGAATCCTCCTATGCCTCCTCTTACTCGCGAGGAGCTTGACAAGGTATATGCTCTTCCTTATATGAGAACCTATCACCCTTCATATGAAGCCGCAGGCGGTGTTCCGGGTATACAGGAGGTTGAGCTTTCGGTTACTCATAACCGTGGTTGCTTTGGAGGCTGTAACTTCTGCGCTCTTGCCTTCCACCAGGGACGAAGCGTTGTTTCCCGCAGTATAGAATCCTGCGTTGAGGAAACAAAGAAGATAGTGGAGGTTCCAAACTTCAAGGGCTATATCCACGATGTGGGTGGTCCTACGGCTAATTTCAGATATACCTCGTGTAAGAGGCAAAAAGAACACGGTATCTGTGCAAGCCGCAAGTGTCTTGCTCCCACTCCCTGCAAGCATCTTGAGGTAGATCACACCGAGTATATCAAGCTCTTAAAGGAGATAGAGAAGGTACCCAAGGTCAAGAAGGTCTTTATCCGTTCGGGAATCCGTTTTGACTATCTTGTATACGATAAGGACGAGACCTTTTTCAAGAAGCTTGTCCGGGATCATGTCAGCGGTCAACTTAAGGTGGCTCCCGAGCATTGCAGCTCCAATGTTCTTCACTATATGGGTAAGCCTGATGTTGAGGTATACAATAAATTCAAGGACAGATATTTTGAACTTACCAAGTCAATAGGCAAGGAGCAGTATCTTGTACCTTACCTCATGTCAAGTCATCCGGGCAGTACCTTAAAGGATGCATTGAAGCTTGCACTTTATCTCAAGGAGGGAGGATATTCTCCCGAGCAGGTGCAGGACTTTTATCCCACACCGGGTACTGCATCCACCGTTATGTTCTACACGGGTATCGACCCTATGACCGGTAAAGAGGTCTACTGTACCACAGATTACCATGAAAAGCAGCTTCAGCGAGCATTATTACAGTGGAACAGACCCCAGAATGCCGAGCTTGTACGCGAGGCACTTGTAAAATTGAACCGTACCGATCTTATAGGCTACGGACCGATGTGCCTTGTAAAGCCTGAAAAGGGCGAAGCTCCCAAGCAGCTTAAAACTCCTTCTCCCCGTAAGCCTAAAACCGAACGCAAACCTAAGAAAGCGGGCTGGGCGGTTTCGAAAAAGTCACAAAGCAGAAAAGGTAAAAAGAGATAATCTTAAAGCAAGGGTTAATTAACCCTTGCTTTTTTCGTCATGATGTGATAAAATAATTATAATTATTTGATGGAGGAGTAACTGTGAAAGAAAAAAAGCCTTTAGCTAAAAGATCAAAAAGAGCTGCAGTTGCTCCTGCCGTTCAACCAAAACCTCAACCCCGTGAACTGACCAGAGCAGAGAAGACTGCAGCCGCAAGAGAAGCTGCAGCAAAGCGTAATGCGGCAAGGGTTACGCCTTCTACCGCAAAAGCACCTCAAAACAAGAGTAACGGCAAGCCTGCGGCACGCCGTAACTTAAACTCCCGTTCTCAGGTAAAGAAGGAACAGCAAATAAACTCCCGTCAGGAAATAAGCCGTAAGATAAGTACCCAGACTCCAACACGCCGCCAGGATGCAAAGACCAAGAAAAAGGTAAGCGGCAGCGTTAAAAACATTGAGATAAAGAACCACAAAAAAAGTGCAAATCACAGCTTTCGTGTGAAAAAGAAGCAAAGGGTAGGTCGTTTGCTTCTCGGCAGACTTGTTTTGTTTCTGGTTGTATTTGTTATTATGTTTGCCTGTGTGGCAGGGCTCTTTTCTATGAGTCTTAGATCGGACAGAAAGAGACTCGGAAAGGAATATACTCTTCAGTTAGGTGCAGATATACCCAAGGATGCCGACAAGAACACTGCGAAAGCAGAAGAGCCGTCTTATGTGGAGATTCCCGGTAACTGTGCTACGAGATTCGGAAACCTGTACATACCCGTTTCTGCTTTTTCGGATATGTGTAAGCTTACCGTAACAGGTACACAGTCAGATCTTCGTTATCTGCCCCGTGAGAGCGAGGGACACTCAATGCGTTTTGTTGTTGACTCGGATATAGCGTATATCAACGGAGCAAAGGTGCGTATGATATCTCCGTCTTTTATACATGAAGGCAAGCTTTATATCCCGCTTGATTTTTTGCAGAAATATTCCGAGGGTCTGACTATAGAGACCGATGATGGTAACAGAAAGATAACTGTAGCAAAGATACTTAACGGATACGATGCTGAAACCGACAGCAATCTTTATTCAACACTCACATTTAATTTATCGGCAACTTCACCTCTAACGCCTGTAGAGGAGCCCATAGAATGAAAATAAATAACAAAAAAGGTGTCTTCGGACACCTTTTTATGTTATTTATAAAGTTTTTCTGCCCTCTATGGCGCGCAACAATGTAACCTCGTCGGCGTGATCGAGCTCACCGCCTACCGGCATACCGTATGCAAGGCGGCTGACCTTTATCTCAAGGGGCTTTAAGAGCTTGGAAATATACATTGCCGTAGTCTCACCTTCGACGGTAGGATTTGTGGCAATTATTACCTCGCTGACCGAACCGTCAGAGAGCCTGTGTATGAGCTCACGGATATTGAGATCGTCGGGGGTAACACCCTTCATGGGTGATATAGTTCCTCCGATAACATGATATAGTCCGTGATATTCCTTGACCTTTTCGAGTGAGAGAATATCTCTTGCATCCTCAACGACGCAGATAATGCTTCTGTCACGCTCCTCGTCGGTGCATATGGGGCACTCATCATGCTCGCTGAAGTTAAAGCAGTGCTTGCAACGCTTTATAGTCTCCTTGGCATTTAATATGGCATTTGCAAAGAGCTCAGCCTCTTCCTTTGAATAATCAAGTACGGCGTAAGCCATTCTTTCGGCCGATTTTCTGCCTATTGACGGTAGCTTACGGAACTGCTCTATAAGAATTTCTAAAGTAGGTAACATCAGAATAAGCCGGGCATATTGAGAGAGCCTGTTATAGCTGACATCTCGTTCTCAGCATCTGTATCAACACGCTTGACAGCCTCGTTGAATGCAGCGATAAGGATATCGGTCATTGTCTCGATATCATTGGGATCTACGATCTCGGGATCAATATCAAGGGATTTGATCTCCTTTTCTCCGTTTATCATAAGGGTTACGGCACCACCGCCTGCCTTGATCTCATATTCGCGGGAGGCGAGCTCTTCTTTTTTAGCTTCCATATCCTCCTGCATCTTCTGAGCCTGCTTCATCAGATGCTGCATATTTGCGGGGCCGCCGCCCATTCCCTTGGGTAATCTTGCCTTCATAATATATACTCCTTAAAAATTAATTTTATCAAAGGGCGAAGCTGATTTCTTCTTCGCTTTTTTATCTACGGCTATCTTCAGGGTCACACCTGCATAGTCGGGGTTTGTTTGTATCATTGCTTCTGTTATATTTTTGCGGTTGTCAGGGGTGTCAAGCATCATTGCACCAAAATCATCCGCAACCTTGATAATAAACTCATTTCCGATAACAGAGGATATCGTTTGAGAAAGGAACGCCGAGCATACAGGATCCTTGTCCTCTATTTTACGCAGTATCTCCGCCCAGTCGGGGACCTCACGGGGACCTGTTGCAGGATCGGTTCTTTCGGGTATTACGGGTGTTTCTGTTTTTTTGAGCTCACTTTTTTCTTCTGCAGGCTCTGCCACAGTCTTGGTTTCTTCCTTGATCTCTGTGACGGTGATACTGCCGCTTTTAAGCTGTGCGCTTAACATATTCACCTTACCCTCAAGTTCAGAGATACGGGAGAGTAGAGCTTCTGTATCTGACGCCAGTCTGCCCTCGCTCATACGTACAAGGGTAAGCTCGGCACATATACGCTGATCACAGGTCTTTGACTGCATTTCGCCAAGTGCACGGTCAAGAAGTCTTGAGTGGTACATTATCGTCTCAAGGGTGAGAAGGGAAGCACATTCCTTGGTTTCAGATATTTCATCCTCTGTAAGCTCGTAATTGGAAAGGGCGTTTTTGGTAGCCTTAGCCAGCATCATATCGCGGTAGAACGCTATAAGATCCTGCCAGAATACCGATATGTTCATAGACGAAGCAACAAGGTCGGATATTACCGAGAACAGGGTGTCCCAATCCTTTGAGGCTATTGCCTTGACCGTGTTGACTATGTTCTCTCTACCGGATATACCCGCACACTCACGAACACGGGGAACATTTACCTCGTGATTCTGACCGGCGGAAACCTCCAGTAGTGATATTGCATCACGCATACCGCCGTTGGAGAGCTTACCGATAAGGGTAGCCGCATCCTCCTTGAGGACGATAGATTCGTTATTTGCTATATATTTCAGTCTGTCGGCGATGACGTCGGTTCTTATACGGCGAAAGTCAAATCGCTGACAGCGGCTTGTTACGGTGATGGGGATCTTGTGTACCTCGGTGGTAGCAAGGATAAATATGACCTTTTCCGGCGGCTCCTCAAGGGTCTTTAAGAGAGCGTTGAAGGCCGAGGTGGAGAGCATATGGACCTCGTCGATGATGTATACTCTGGTCTTGAGCATAGCAGGGGAGTATACCACCGCATCACGTATATCACGGATATAGTCTACGCCCGTATTGCTTGCCGCGTCCATTTCAAGGATATCAACGGTTGCCTCGTCTGCTATAGCACGGCAGGCCTCGCATTCACCGCAGGGATCTCCGTCCTTGGGATTAAGGCAGTTTACAGCCTTGGCAAGTATCTTTGCACAGGTGGTCTTACCTGTACCTCTGCTTCCGCAGAAAAGATAAGCGTGGGATACCTTGTTATTGGCAACCTCGTATTTCAGAACAGAGGTTATATGATCCTGACCGTATACGTCGTCAAATGTCTGCGGTCTGTATTTTCTATATAAAGCCTGATGCATAATAATTCCTCCGTTTGTTTTTTATAAAAGTAAAACGAGGTACGAAATAAGACCATACACCCTTCAATCGAACAGAAGGTATATGCGCTGACCGTATCTCCGACTCAGAACAGGCATCCTCGCGGCACATCGAAACAAACTGCTTAATGCTGCTCGGTTCCCCGCCTGACATGGTTCACAGCGAACGATTGCACGAGACCCATTCCTCAACGTCTTTGATACGGGGCTGACCATACAACAACTGCCCTCAAAAAGGGAAACCACCCCTGCTGTAGCGGATTGCAGGTACAGGGCACCGCTGGCTCCCCGGCCGGTATGGCCTTATTTCGTATCTCGTTGTTACCGAAATATTATATCATAAATGAAATAATTTTGCAATAGGAAAAGAAAACTTTCTCAACTGTGCCGAGAAAGTTTTTTGATTATCATAGGGTAGATTATAATGATAACTGCCACAAGGACAAAGTATCTTACAGCGTCCGAAGCTAAACTTTCACCAAGGAGAGGCTTAAGACCGCTTTTAAGTCCGAGAGCTGCACCTAAGCCTACGGCAACCTTGACTATCTGCATAGGTAAGGAGGCTTTGGTATCGAAGTTGATATATCTTCTCTCAACAAAATAACCTATAGCAAAGGCAAGTCCCGCACCACCCGACTTTACGCAGTCTGAGGCGGCATCAAGAGAAATGATACCCTTACCCTCAAGGATAACGGCATATATGAGAGTAAACAGAGATACCGCTAACATAACTATAAGTACCCATATATCCGCCTTACGATTGTCATAGAACTTATCGGTAAAGCTGAAAACAAGGAGGGTAATAACAAAGGTCAAAGCCATGGAGACACCTACGTCCGCTAAAGTATGCACGCCGAGATACATGCGGGATATACCCACGATTATAAAGGCAAGAATGCACAGCACGCGAAGCAAATTTCTCTTAAAGAAAAGAGCAAGGGAACCGTATACCGATGTGGCGGCCTGAGTGTGACCCGAAGGGAAGGAATAGCTCGTAGCCTCGTCGATTGCGTTGCCTACAGGCTTGAAATCGGGATCCTTTACCCAAGGACGATTTACGCGGAAGGTTATTTTAAGGCACTGTGTCATAAGTCCGCTTAAAAAGAAGGAAAATCCTATTTTATAAGCCAACCTCTTATCTGCACACCAGTAGAGGATGCATATAAGGGCTATAGGGATAAGCTCATGACCGAGAAAGGTCGCCGCTGAAAAAAATCCGTCAAGCACGGGGGTACGTATAGATTCAAACCAGTATAATATATTCATAACAATATTCCAATTTTAATTCAAAATAGATTTCTGCTATGCAGAAATCTTCCTTAATTCCGAATTCCGCATTCCGAATTCCGCATTTTAGTTGGCATCTGTGCAAGCACCACAGCCGCAAAGATAATAGCCGCACCGAGGATCTTTTTGCCGTCGGGCATAGTCCGGGAAAAGATAGCTCCGCACATCATGGCAAACACCGATTCAAGGCTGAGGAGGATACTTGCAACTGTAGGGTTGGTGTTTTTCTGCCCGATTATCTGAAGAGTATATGCCACACCGCTTGACATTATACCGAGGTAGAGTATCGAGCCCCACGCCGAAGGGATAGCAGGTATATATTCCACCTCAAATATGAGCATACATACCAAAGACAGTATTCCCGCAACGAAGAACTGTATACAGGACATCAGCACACCGTCAGCCTTGGGAGAAAAGTGATCTATGGTCATTATATGTACCGAGAAGATAAGAGCGCATACCAGCAGCAGTATATCAGCTGATGCAAGGGAAAATCCTTTTTCTATACAGAGAAAATAGAGTCCCACGGGAGCAAGGGCAACCGCTACCCATGTAAGCAGTCCCACACGCTTTTTGAAGATAAGACCGATAAGGGGTACAAGTACCACATACATAACGGTGATAAATCCCGCCTTGCCCTCGTCCTTGCCGATGTTTATACCCATCTGCTGAAAGGCAGATGCGGCAAACAGGGCAATACCGCAGAAGATACCTCCGATAAGGGTGTTTTTCATTTTAAGCTTGTACTCGGTGGTTTTCTTGTCCTCTTTTCTTGAAAAGAAGAGATACACGGGAACAAGCACCGCCGATCCCACCATGTTTCGGGTAAAGTTGATAGAAAAGGCACCTAATACGTCTCCTGCACGGTTTTGTGCTACAAAGGCAGATCCCCATATAAAGGCGGCGAGTATAAGTATCAGGTTTGCACCAAAGCTCTTTATTTTCATATTGACAATTCCTTTTTTAGATAATATAATTAATATATCATATTTTATAACGAAAGGCAACAGCTATGGAAAGAAATTATCAGTTCAGAGAGCGTATGATGGTAGTTCACAAGAAGAACCGCCGTGACTATGACCGTAAAAAGGCTGACAATCAGATAGAGATAGATTCCACATGGACTATTACCATATCCCGTGACTACGACAGAGTTATCGAAAAATCCTGCCGTGACTTGGAGGATTACTTTTTCACCTCTATGGGTGTAAGTGTACGCGTTATGTTTGAGGATGAGGCAGAGGGTAAGACTATTGCTTATACAGTAGATCCCACCCTTGACGAGAAATCCTACCGTTTTACCGTAACCGAGGATAAGGTTACTCTCTGCGGATGTAACACACGTGCCGCTTCTCAGGCAGGCTTCTACCTTGAGGATCTTATGAATCTCGCTGAGGCTCCTTTCCTTACCGTAGGCGAGGAGGTAAGAACCTCTCTCTACAGCCCCCGTATGATACATTCCGGCTATGCTCTTGACAAGTTCCCCGAGGAGCATATTGCAGCAATAGCCCACGCAGGTATCAACGCACTTCTTATCTTCGTTGAGGATATAGACTATACTCCTCACGGTTATCTTGATTTCAATGACCTCTGCTACCGTGCAGCAGAGTGGGGTGTTGATGTATACGCATACAGCTATATGAAGAGCCGTGTATATCCCGAGGGACCCGAGGCAGAAGAGTTCTATGAAAACCTCTACGGCAGACTCTTTGAGCGTTGCCCCTATTTCAAGGGTGTTATCTTCGTAGGCGAGTCCTGCGAGTTTCCCAGCAAAGACCCCCACACTACAGGAATTCTCCGTCTTGACAATATCGACGGCAACGGCAATCCAATAGTAAACGGCAAGCCCAGCCCCGGCTGGTGGCCCTGCTACGATTTCCCGCTTTGGCTCAATATGATCAAGCGTATTATTCGTTCTAAAAAGCCTGATGCGGATATCGTATTCTGGACCTATAACTGGGGTTACGTAGAAGAGAAGTACCGTCTTGATCTGCTGCGTAACATTCCTACCGACCTTACACTTCTCGTTACCTTTGAGATGTTCGAGGACGTTATGAGGGAGGGGATAGCTAACCGTACCGTTGACTACACTCTCTTCTTTGAGGGACCCGGTCAATACTTTACAAGCGAAGCAAAGCTTGCAAAGGAAAGAGGCATCAAGCTCTATGCTATGACCAACACAGGCGGTCTTACCTGGGATATCGGTACTATCCCCTATGAGCCTGCACCTTATCAGTGGATGAAGCGCTATAACAATATGCGTGAGATGCATGAGAACTACGGACTCTGCGGAACTATGGACAGCCATCACTACGGCTTCTATCCTTCCTTTATTTCCGAACTTGCAAAGTGGGCGTTCCACAAGCCTACTCCCGACCTTAACGAAATGCTCCGTAAGATCACCGTCCGTGACTACTCGGAGGAGACAGCCGACGATGTTCTTAAGGCATACGAATACTTCAGCGAGGGTATCAACTGCCTCGTTTCCACAAACGAAGACCAGTACGGTCCCTTCCGTGTAGGACCTTCCTATCCTATCCTTCTCTTCAAGGATACTGATGCGGAATTTCCTTCTGTACCTTACGCACCCCACGGTGGCAACGAGATCTGTAATCCTATGTACGTTTACGATCTCTCTACCCAGGGTCAGTGGGACAAGATAAACTACGAAATTAAGTGCCATACCAAGACTGCGGATATGTACGATGCAGGTTGTAAGATACTTGAAAGGGTTATACCCCTTATCCCCGAAAAGAAGCAGTACGAAGCAAAGCTCCTTCTCAATATGGGTTACTTTATCCGCAATGCGGCAAGAACCACTGTTAATGTAAAGGAGTTCAAGAAGCGCAAGGAAGTGCTCCTTGCTTCCGAGGGTGCTGAGCGTAACCGTCTCGTTGACGAGATGATCGAGATCGTCAACCGTGATATCGAGAACGCAAAGGAAACCATCGCATTCGTTGACTTTGACTCCAGACTCGGCTATGAGCCTACTATGGAGTATATGTGTGACCGTGAGCACCTTGAGTGGAAGATAAACCTCAATAAGGGCGTAGCGGAAGAGGAATTACCGACTTACCGCGTATAATGAAAACTGTTATGGAACAGAAAACGAGTTTTTGGGAGATCCCCTGGCCGATGTACTTCGTATACCCGTTTAAGAAGCTATATCAGGCTATCACAAAAGGCAAACATCCTAAACCCCTTGAACCAAGAACGAGACTTATAGTATCAGGTGTACTGATATTGATATCACTGATCGCTATATGGGTGCTTCAAGGGTTTGTAAATCCGATACGTATGTTCATTGATGATATGTTTTTCCTTGAACCGTCCGATACCTTGACGGCTTCAGAACAAGGTTCAATGTACGGATTGTATATGATCGTTAACGGTTTTATAGTTATGATTGCTATGAAGCTTATTGGCTATTTCATATACGGCAGCGAAGAACATCCTTTCTGGACGGTTGACGGAATATCCCTGGTACTTGTATCAGTTGCTCTGGCACTGACTGTAGACAGTATACTTAAACGGGTCGGATTTGAAGAATGGGTATATCCTCTGCTCAAAGGGCCTCAATATACCGATAATCCCTTTGATATAGATACGAGCTTTTTTATCCCCGCTATTATATGCGGCGTGCTTTTGTTCTTTGTCAGTCACGACGTGGCAACAACTGTGCTTTCCATAAACTTAACGTTGCTTTTGATAGGCAACGTGCCTGAACTTGGAAATTTCGGTAGGTCGACCTTAAGCTGTATTATCCTTGTCGTGGCTGTAAATATAGCAGTTTCCTTGCTTGACCGTATAGGTGTAGTTAAGGCAGTATGCGGATTTATCATCAGATGGGTATATACGCTTAAGTATTATTTTATGCTGTGGTTTCCGCCGTTGCTTATAATCTATATTGTGAAAAAATGCAAAAAAAACAACGAACAGCCCCGCTAAGCTTTAGGGGCATAGCGGAGTAAGAATTACCTACGTACGGGGTATACGACTAATGAATATTTATGACGAAATAAAAAAACTCCTTAAGCTTGAAAAGGAGCTGAGAAGCGCCACCACAAGAGGACACAGGCAGGTAAACACCGACAAAAACGCCATCAAGCGTGCCTGTGGCTTTGGTGTGGGCATTGTTGTTACGGCTCTGCTTATACCTTTTATAAACGCAAAACGGTATGCCTGCTATGATGCGGGAAAGTCGGTAGGCGGACTTTTATATTTGTTCGTCGTTGCGATACTTTGGGTTCTTCTTGCTGTGCTTGGTATATGCTGTATCCTTAAGCTTATTGCGATATTGAGGAACGCAATCGACATAAGCAAAGCAAAGAGCTATAAGAAAAAGAACGACAGATATAAGGCAGACCTTAAGCGCAGATATGAGCTTTTGCGTGACGCTATAGACAGGGAGCGAAGCAACTATCCGGAGCTTGCTTCAAAAGAGCTGTTCTTTGACTGCGAGGATCCCACCGACAACGACAGGATGACCGTTCCCCGTGGAGCCCTTGCCTTCAAACCCAATAACGGAAGCTACCGTTATTCCATGACCTCGGGAGAGATCAACATCTGGCTCCGTGACATTCAGGGCTATCGCTTTGACGATTTCCATAATCCAAAGTATGCCACCTTCAAAGAGGTGTACAAGCTTATCACTGAAGGCGAGTACGTCTGTCCCCTTTGGGACAAGGAATATATGCTTTCCCATGCCGACCAAACCTGTATGATACTGTCTATACAGCAGTTTTGCAATGAAGGCTTCTTAAGTGAATTCGGTAAGAAGTACAGCAGCGATATTCCAGCCGAGCTTAAGGAGTTTTACGACAATTCTGACGCTATGGGCAAATTTATGAGCGCAGGTGTTGACGGAACCCGAAATCTTTCATCGGTGGATGATACCAGAAGATTCGATGCTTTTTCTACCTTTGTCAGGTATTATGAAGCGCAGGTGGTTGGCAACCCCAATCTCAAGTCCACTTACGGTATACGTCACGGCAGCGGTATATTTACCGTGCAGAAGCTGGGATATATCATTCTTGAGCCGTCCGATAACTCGGTCAGAGGATTTGCCATCCCCGATTTCTACGTTCCGGGTATAACCTTTACATTCAGTTACGATACCTTTACAGACGCAGATCATGCGGATGAGATGAGCCACGGAAAAATATTTGATATTATGACAGACCGTATGCCGGCTGATGCCAATATGGCAAAGGCGCCTGATTTTATGAGTGCGGTCTCAGCTGCGTTGGATAACGAAAAGCTTTCCTGGAAGGCGTTTGATATGATCGAGCGCGGCCCCGGATTAAGCGATGCCCAGTGGCATTATTGGTTGACCTGTATGGTTGACAGGATATAAGAAAAAGCAACCTTTGGGTTGCTTTTTTAGTTAACAGAGAATAATGATAGTGAATAGAGAAGGTAGAAAACGGTGTCCGTATGGACACCGTTTTCATCATTTAATTACGCATTCCGACTACACGGCTACGCCATTTCGCTGGATAATTCCACCAACCGTATCGAAGATATGGGGTGTCATGGATACGCATTACGAATTATTTTACT
>JAZNKU010000145.1:0-6943 GCA_045578685.1 Eubacteriales bacterium | reverse complement strand
GAAGCTTTATAAATTCCCCTCACGTGACCTTGAGCTTTTCCATCATAAATCGGATATACAGGCCAACTACGGAATGCTCCCCGGCGTACAGGGAGACGTAGGCAGTCTTATGGTATTTGTTGAATGGAATACCGCACAGCTTCCCCACGGCAGAGGGGACGGTGCCTCCTATCACGATAAGTATACCGCAAACGCTCCCGCAACCCTTTACTGTATCTGGGGCAACCCGGTAGTTTACGATGCTGACGGAGGTGTATTCCCCGCCACCGACAGCGACAGGCAGGAATCCTACGTTGCGGCTTATAACCCTGCACAGGAACTTGACAATACCTTTGCAAACTTCGGTATGCCGGTAGGGGAAAACGCTCCCTATAAGGCAGGTGCACGTCAGGTGACCGACGAGGAGGGCAACGAATTATACGCACGTATCTTTACCAACGGCAATATCGTAAGATACGAGACTGCAAAGACCTGGCTCGAGATACCTATATTCAACGATTTCAGCTATCAGTGGGCAGACTTTGAGTGTGCTTCTACCTCCTATGGAGAAACAGGCATGAAGTTTACTGCAGTCTGGGAGCCCTCCGTTACCTACAAGGCTAACGGCGGCGAGGGTAAGGACGTCGTAGAATATATGACCTTCAAGGGTCCGAGGCTCCACGAGTACGAGCCTTATACTCTCCTTGACAACCGTTTTACCGGTAGCGGCTTTAAGGGCTGGAACACCAAGCCCGACGGTACGGGTAAGTCTTATATGGCGGGAGAGGTTATCTCGGACTACTCTTCAAGCGACCCTCTGACTCTCTACGCACAGTGGGATAAGCCCGCGGCAAAGGAAGAATATAGGGTTTCCTTCAACGCGATGGAGGGTTATCTTGATGCAGAGGATCAGAGCATTAAGATCTCTTACGGTCAGGCATACTCCGATGTTATCGACTCTCTGCCCGTACCTACCCGTCCCGGTTACACCTTTGCGGGCTGGTACAACGAGGAAACAGGCAGCGAGCTTAACCTCGGCGAGTATTATTCTCTCACAGAGGACACCTCATTCACCGCGAAGTATGAGCTTCACGGACACCATATGCTCCAGAAGTACAGAAAAGCAGCAAACTGTTCGGAAGAAGGCTACTATACTCAGGAGTGCTCTGCTTGCGACTATATCAATACCGTCGTTTACGAAAAAACTCCCCACACCTTTGACAGCTGGAACAATATCGAGGACGGACGCGTAGCCAAGTTCTGCAATCAGTGCTTTACCGCAGAGATAGCAGATTCCACTGTTATGGTACCCCAGGAGGTTATCGCCTATAACAACTACGCAGTAGGCGCAGGCTCGGATGACTATGCTTATATCGACACCCTTAACTATATCGGTCCCGCAATCGACAACGGCCCCGGCAGCTATCCCTTTGCAGGCGACTATTTCAGCAACTTAAACGGGCTTCGTAACCGCGCAAGAGCAAAGAACCCCGATATCAAGATAGTTCTTACGGTATTCAACAGAGATATCGCAACCTTTGAGAGCTGGATACAGGGCGGAAACTATTATGCCTTTGCCGATCAGCTTGTCAATACGGTAGTCAGCTACGGCTTTGACGGACTTGACATCGACTACGAGTTCCCCACCAATGCGGCAAAGTCGGATTTCGTAGCACTTCTGTCGGTAATAAGATCAAAGTTCAATCAGCTCGAGGCTCAGACAGGCAAGCACTATATCCTGTCTATTGCGACCCCTGCATCGGTATGGGCGTATACCAAGTTTGACCTTCCCGGCTGTGCACAGTATGTGGATTATATAAACATGATGAACTACGATCTCTACTGCGGCTCGGCATTCCCCTATACCCATCACCATACTCCTCCTTACGATAACCTTGACCCCTACGGTCATATTCTCACAGGCGGCTCGGTTCAGAGCGATATCACGCTTTACAAGTCTCTCGGCGTTCCCGCCTCCAAGATAGTTGCGGGCTGCGGTATGTATTCAAGACGCTGGAACAATGTTTCCTCCACCAACAACGGTCTTTTCCAGTCCGGCAGTCTTGATGAAAGCAACATCCACTACGATACTCTTATGTATGAGTATGTAAACAACGGCGGATTTACAAGATATTGGGACGATAACGCCAAGGCCCCCTATCTTTACAACCCCTATTCAAGACAGTTTATCTCCTACGATGACCAACAGTCCATCGCTCATAAGATAGAGATAGTTCAGCGCGAGCGTATCCGCGGACTTATGCTCTTTGACTATGTGACCTGCGACAGCTGCGGAATCATCCCCTGGATAGGCGAGCATATCGGTTCAACACCTCATGTTTGTAAACTCGACAAGACCGAAACGAGAACGGTGACCTGTACCGCTGACGGCTATACTATGCTTAAATGCTCTGTCTGTGACAGCATAGGTGCTTACAGCGTACTGCATCGTGAGGGACATTACAGCGAGAATTGGACGGTCAAGACCGCACCTACCGCCAACAAGGCAGGCGTGCTTACGGGCAAGTGCGTGCACTGCGGCGGCGAGGCAACAAGAGAGATAGCCCCCAAGGGATATACCGTGACCTTTGATCCCAACGGCGGCTCAGTTATCGGCTCCACCAAGGTTATTCTTCAGAAGGGTGAGGCCTATGCCGACAAGGTAGGGCACATCAAGGCAGAGAAGGCGGGTGCAACCTTTGCGGGCTGGTACTGTGAGAGTGCAGACTATACGCTCAATGTCAAGGACAGTTTCACATTGGGCAAGAGCGTAACCTTCAAGGCAGTATGGGAGGGAAGTGAAGCTCCTCACGAGCATAGCTACACCTCTGTAATAAAGGAAGCTACCTGTACCGAGGACGGTATGATAACCTATACCTGTGCTTGCGGTGACAGCTATACGGAGATTATACCCAAGTCCGGACATTCCTTCGGCAGCTGGACACAGACCAAGGCTCCCGCCACTACCGAAGCAGGCGAGGAGCAGAGATGCTGTTCGGTATGCGGTACCGTTGAAACGAGAGAGCTCCCTATGCTTTCCGCAGATGCACCTCTTGTGGCAGGTGTTGATAACTATACGGTCAAGCTTAACGGCATAAACAATATCAAGGAGATCAGATTTGCTATCGGACATTATACCAAGGGTACTGATGTCAAGGAGGCAGAAAAGAACCTGACCCTTGATGGGGCTACCGTTGCAAGGTATACCGTTGACGGTGTGTTTACCTACGATCTTCCCTGGGTAGGTGAGTATACCTTCTGGATAAGGATGAATGACGGCACAAGCTGCTTCCTCTATACCGATGTTACCGATATCACGCCTTATATAGAGTCCTACGGTGTCAAGCTGACGGTCAGGGACTACGGTGAAAACTACAAGGATATGTGGATAGCCAAGGGAACATTCAACACCTACAACGAGATCAAGGCTTCAACCGAGTTTAAGTATCAGGCATCTGCCAACAAGCTTGCAGCTTATGCTCCCACCACCCACGATTTCAGCTATACTCTTACCGATCCGGGCGATTATACCGTTCTTATAAGATATAACGACGGCAGCTATGATGTGATCCACCATACCGTTACGGTAGATTATCCCGAGTTTATCGCAAACGGACTTCAGCTTACGGTTACCAATATCCCCGACATCAAGATAATCCGTACAGCCTACGGTCATTATACCGATGTTTCGGGCATCAAGAAGGCGGCAGGTGTCCGTAACTTCTCCAATAAGAACGATATAAAGAACGCCGACTCCTATATGATACAGTACCGTGACGAGGGCGAGGTTACCCTTATCGTTGAGTATAACAACGGCTATAAGCACTTCTATTACTATAATGTAGTAAAGAAGGTACCCACGGTAAAGCAGGATGTAGGCAAGGTGGTCTTCAGTGATCTTGACGGTCTTTATATCATCAGATACGCCAAGGGCAAGTATACCACAGCCAACAATATCAAGAACGCTTCCGGTTCAAAGTATCTTAAGGCTGATGCAATAAACGATAAAGGCAAGATCGCAATCAAGGACCTCAGCGCAGGACGGTGGAGCTTTATGGTACAGTATGATGACGAGTCCTGCAGCTTCTATCTGTTGGATATAGAATGAGCAAAAACTGTATTCCCGCTTTTTCGGTTGTTCACAAAGAAAATACAAAATAATTTTGCAAAAACTATTGCAAAATAAAAAACCTTGTGATATAATATCAGCACTTATGTAAAAATACTTTTTGTAAAGGAGATATAGGAATGAAGCAGGGAATTCATCCGGATTATAAAGAATGCACCATCACTTGTGCATGCGGCAACGTAATCAATACCAGATCCACCAAGGGTGATATGCGTGTTGAAATCTGCTCCAAGTGCCATCCGTTCTTCACAGGCAAGCAGAAGTTCGTTGATGCAGGCGGACGTCTTGATAAGTTCAAGAAGCGTCTTGAGGCTGCTAAGAAGTAATCACAAAATGTACAAAGGTGAGAAGTGCGTATGCGCCTCTCACCTCATTTTGTTTACCGCCGAAGACGGTAAACAAAAATGCAAAATTCAAAATGCAAAATTCAAAATTATGGAGGATTTTCTCCCTTACGGTCGAAAATCTGCATTTATAGTTTTGGTTGTCTGTACTTTATATTACTTTTGATTTTTGCTTATTGTATTTGTTCAACTAAATAATAAGTAACGATATACTTTTATATTTTAACGGAATTTTTGGAGCCTTACGGCGACAAAAATCTCCTGAATTGTGCATTTTGCATTGTGCATTTTGCATTCAATAGTGGTGTTATTATGGAATCAATAATCAAAGAAGAAAAATTAACTCGCTGCGCTCTTGTGGCGATAAATACGAGATACGATGATGAGTCGGATATAGAAGCATCCTTTGACGAGCTGGAGAGACTGGTAGAAACCGCAGGCGGTGAGGCTGTTTTCAGACTTCTGCAGAACAAGTCTACTCCCGACGTCCGTACCTATATCGGACAGGGCAAGGTCAAGGAGCTTTCCGACCTTTGCAAGGCAAACGAGATAGATCTTGTGGTTTTCGACACCGAGCTTTCCCCCTCCCAGATACGTAATCTTGAGGACGAGATAGAGGGAGAGGTAAGAGTTATCGACCGAAGCATGCTTATACTTGACATTTTTGCCCTTCACGCTACAAGCGGTGAGGGTAAGCTGCAGGTAGAGCTGGCACAGCTTCGCTATACCATACCCCGACTTATGGGTAAGGGTACGGAGCTTTCCCGTCTGGGAGGCGGTATCGGTACCAGAGGTCCGGGTGAGTCAAAGCTTGAAACAGACCGCCGTCACCTTATGCGCCGCATTACGGCTTTAGAGGCTCAGCTCAAGGAGATGGACTTCAACCGTATGACCCAGCGTAAGGCAAGAGAACGCTCGGGCATATGCAAGGTAGCCATCGCAGGCTATACCAACGCGGGTAAATCCACACTTCTCAACTATCTGACAGGTGCGGGCATACTTGCGGAGGACAAGCTTTTTGCGACCCTTGACCCCACCACCCGAAAGTTCACTCTCCCCGACAACACCGAGATACTGCTTACCGACACGGTAGGCTTTATCCGTAACCTGCCTCACCATCTTATCAGAGCCTTCCGCTCCACCCTTGATGAGGTAAAGTACGCCGATGTTATCATGATACTGGTGGATACCTCTGACCCCCGATGCGACGAGCAGCTTGAGGTGACACAGAAGCTTCTTTTTGATCTTGACGCGGCACACAAGCCTATATTATACGTATATAACAAGTGCGATACAGCGGCACCCGGCTTTATGGGTGCTTCCAGCCGTATACCCACGGCATCGGTAGCCTATATCAGTGCAAAGACGGGAGTAGGTATAAACGAAATGCTTGAAACCCTCTCTGCACTCTGTAACGGCGGAAAAACCAAGGAGATATTCGTATTTCCTTTTTCCGAGCAGGCACAGGTAAACGCCCTCTATAAGTATGCCACCGTCCACGACGTACAGTACGGCGACGAGCATGTTGTTGTTGTAGCCACCGTTGACAAGGAGGTTAAGGGCAGAATGCAGAAGTATCTTAAAAGGAGAAACGAGGATGAAAAAGCAGAAGAATAATACACCCGCTTCGCCCGAGGTAGTTCTCTATACCACCCTTGCAGGGGAGGCACATGCGGAGCTTATCGAAAGAAAGTCCCGCTTCATCGGTCACGCCGCCCATGTTACCACAGAGGCGGATGCCATCGCCTTTATAAATAAGATAAGAGCAGAGCATAGCCAGGCGACACACAACGTCTACGCCTATATGACAAAGGAGAATAACATCCAGCGTTACTCTGACGATAACGAGCCTCAGGGTACTGCGGGTATCCCCGTTCTTGATGTTATCCGCAAAAGCGGATTTACCGATGCGGTTATTGTCGTTACCCGATATTTCGGCGGAATACTTCTCGGAGCAGGAGGACTTGTCCGTGCATATTCTGCGGCGGCAAAGTTAGCGGTGGACGAAGCCCGTATAGTTACCTACGAGCAGTATACCGAGTTCAAGATGTCGGTGAGCTATTCCGATTATCAGAAGCTCCAGTACGATTTTCCGTCATTCGGCATAATTGTAGACAACTCCGAGTTTGCCGATTCGGTGCGACTTTCACTTGCCATCAAGGAGACGAGATTTGAGGAATACGCCAAGCGTCTTTCCGAGATGACGCAGGGAAGACTTGAACCGACTAAAACAGGCACAAGATTTGATTATCTGTAAAATTAAATGCGGAATGCGGAATGCGGAATGCGGAATTAAAGGTAGAAAACCTACGGTTTTCCGCATTTTCGATTTCTCATTCCCGATTTTTTTCTTTTTTATTTATTTTTTTTGAAAAATAAAAAGGTTTTTATAATTTTTTTGCGTATATTATATGTGCTATGGAATTTATCATCGATTTTGATTATTTAAAGGTAAGATACCCAGGCGATTATTACAGCGTCAGTTTTCAGC
>JAZNKU010000144.1:0-2923 GCA_045578685.1 Eubacteriales bacterium | reverse complement strand
GTTCATCCAATTTAGCTCGGTGTAACCGAATTTAGCTTTTAATCAAAAATTAAAGCACCCCGAAGGGTGCTTTTTATTTTTGATTAAAACAGACCTCTCTTAACATAATGAGTATGGAGAATCTCGTGTGCCTTGTGGCTGTTGGGCTTCTCAAAGAACTCATCGTAAAGAGCCTTAACTGCACTGTTCTCGTGGGACTTACGGAGATCCATAGCCTTATCAGCGTTGTAAAGAACTGCCGCACGAACAGAACGGAGATCTACGTTATTACGAACAACTGCGGGCTGAGTAGGCTGACCGCCGCCGTTTACACAACCGCCGGGACATGCCATGATCTCGATGAAGTCAACCTGTGTTTCACCGGACTTAACAGAGTTAAGAAGTCTCTTAGCGTTAGCTGTACCGCTGGCAACTGCAACACGAACTGTTACATCGCCGAGCTGGTAGGTAGCCTTCTTAACGCCCTCGATACCACGAACATCCTCAAACTCAAGCTTTTCAAGGGGCTTGCCGAGGACAACCTCAGCTGCGGTACGGAGAGCTGCCTCCATAACACCGCCGGTAGCACCGAAGATAGCGCCTGCACCGGAGCCGAGCTCGAAGGGCTCGTCAAACTTCTCGTCTGCAAGGTTCTTATAGTCAATACCTGCTGTCTGCATCATACGAGCAAGCTCACGGGTTGTGATAGCTACATCAACATCGTAGATACCCTCGCCTGCTGCACACTGACCGTCTCTGCCAACCTCGAACTTCTTAGCTGTACAGGGAATTACGGATACGAAGAAGATATCCTTGGGATCGATACCGTGCTTCTGTGCATAGAAGGTCTTGTAAAGAGCACCGAACATCTGCTGAGGAGACTTGCAGGAAGAAAGGTTATCGGTGAACTCGGGGAAATAATGCTCACAATACTTGATCCAACCGGGTGAGCAGGATGTGATAAGGGGAAGCTTTCCGCCATTCTGGAATCTGTCGAGGAACTCGTAAGCCTCTTCCATAATGGTAAGGTCAGCGGTAAGGTTCATGTTATAAACGCCGTCAAAGCCGAGAGCCTTCATACCTGCAACCATCTTACCCTCAGTGTCTGTACCGGGCTCGTAGCCGAAGCACTCACCGATGGTGGCACGAACAGAAGGAGCAGCGCAGATAGCAACGTGCTTGGTAGGATCTGCGATAGCGTCAAATACCTTTGCGGTGTCGTCCTTTTCATAGAGAGCGCCTACGGGACAAGCTACGATACACTGACCGCAGTTTACGCAGGAGGTCTCTGCAAGCTTAACCTCAAAGGGAGAAGCGATGTGAGTATCAAAGCCTCTGTCGTTGGCACCGATAACGCCGATGCCCTGCATCTCCTTACAAGCCGCTACACAGCGACGGCAAAGGATACACTTGTTGTTGTCACGGATGATGGCAACGGAGGAGTCGTCGATATCATAGTGATTAGACTCACCCTCAAAATAGTCCTCGTCAACACCGTACTCAACACAGAGCTTCTGGAGCTCACATGTGGTGGAACGGATACAGGTAAGACACTTCTTTTCGTGATTAGAGAGGACGAGCTGAAGATTCATCTTTCTTGCCTTACGAACTGCGGGAGTGTTGGTGAGAACCTCCATACCCTCGTTTACGGGATATACACAAGCGGCAACGGGACCTGTTGCACGCTTGACCTCAACGAGACAAAGACGGCAGGCACCGATCTCGTTGATGTCCTTCATATAACAAAGGGTAGGAATATCTATATTAGCAGCACGGCATGCTTCAAGTATGGTGCTGTTGGCAGGAACACTGTAATCTCTGCCATTAATTTTAATGTTTACGTTTTCCATTATTGCGACTCCTTCCTTACTGTTTTACGATCGCGTTGAACTTACACTTCTCGATACAAGCACCGCACTTGATACACTTAGAGGTATCAATAACGTGAGGCTGCTTAACTGCACCGGAGATCGCACCAACGGGACATACTCTTGCACAAGCAGTACAGCCCTTACACTTGTCCTCGATGATAACGTAGGAAAGAAGGTTCTTACATACGCCTGCGGGACACTTCTTCTCAACAACGTGAGCCTCATACTCGTGTCTGAAGTACTTAAGTGTGGAAAGAACGGGGTTGGGAGCTGTCTGACCGAGACCGCAGAGAGAAGCGGACTTGATATAGTAGCAAAGCTCTTCAAGCTTGTCTATGTCCTCAAGTGTGCCGTTACCTGCAATGATCTTGTCAAGGATCTCAAGAAGTCTTCTTGTACCGATACGGCAGGGTGCACACTTACCGCAGGACTCGTCAACTGTGAAGTCGAGGAAGAAGCGGGCAAGGTCAACCATACATGTGTCCTCATCCATTACGATAAGTCCGCCCGAACCCATCATAGAGCCGATTGCGATAAGGTTATCGTAGTCGATAGGAGTATCGATAAGAGAAGCAGGGATACATCCGCCGGAAGGACCGCCTGTCTGAGCTGCCTTAAACTTCTTGCCGTTGGGAATACCGCCGCCGATCTGCTCTACAACCTCACGGAGAGTTGTACCCATGGGGATCTCAACAAGACCTGTATTGGTGATCTTGCCGCCGAGAGCAAACACCTTGGTACCCTTGGACTTCTCTGTACCCATAGAAGCGAACCACTCGGGACCGTTAAGGATGATCTGAGTAATATTTGCGTAGGTTTCTACATTGTTAATGATGGTAGGCTTGCCGAAGAGACCCTTAACTGCAGGGAAAGGAGGACGGGGTCTGGGCTCACCGCGGTTACCCTCGATGGATGTGAGAAGTGCTGTCTCCTCACCGCATACGAACGCACCTGCACCGAAACGGAGCTGAATGTCGAAGTTGAAGCCTGTACCGAAGATATCGTTACCTAAAAGTCCGTACTCTCTTGCCTGAGCTATAGCAACCTCAAGACGGTGGATAGCGATAGGATAC
>JAZNKU010000143.1:0-4634 GCA_045578685.1 Eubacteriales bacterium | reverse complement strand
AACCTGGAGGGTAAAATATGAGCGAATTTAAGATAGGCACTAAGTGTGTTCAGTCAGGTTACACCCCTAAAAACGGTGAGCCCCGAGTACTTCCTATAATTCAATCAACAACATACAAATATGAAACAAGCCAGGAAATGGGTGACCTTTTTGACTTAAAGGCAGAGGGTTATTTCTATTCCAGACTGGCTAACCCTACAAACGATGCGGTTGCTTCCAAGATCGCAGCTCTTGAGGGCGGCGTTGCAGCAATCCTAACCTCCTCCGGTCAGGCAGCGAATTTCTTTGCCCTCTTTAATATCGTTAACGCAGGCGACCACATTGTTGCATCCTCAGCTATATACGGTGGCACCTTCAACCTTATCAGCGTTACAATGAAAAAGATGGGTATTGATGCAACTTTTATCTCACCTGATTCTACGTATGAAGAAATCTGTGCAGCGATCAAACCCAATACCAAGGCTATGTTCGGTGAAACTCTTGCAAACCCTTCTCTTGCAGTGCTTGATATCGAAACCTTTGCGAATGCTGCTCACGATAACGGACTACCGCTTATCGTTGACAATACCTTCCCTACTCCCATTAACTGCAGACCTATCGAGTTTGGCGCAGATATCGTAACTCACTCCACAACAAAATACATGGACGGACACGCTTCGGTTGTAGGAGGTGTTGTTGTAGATTCCGGTAATTTCGATTGGACAAAGTATCCCGAAAAGTTTGCTTGTCTGGTAGAACCCGATCCCTCTTATCATGGCGTCAGCTATACAGAGCAGTTCGGTAAAGCGGCATATATCACCAAGCTTACCGTACAGCTTATGCGAGATCTCGGTTCCATTCCTCCCGCTATCACATCTTTTATGCTTAATCTTGGTCTTGAATCCCTGCATCTGAGAGTTCAGCGTCATTGTGAGAACGCGAGAAAAATTGCAAACTATCTCACAAGTAACCCCAAGGTTACATGGGTAAACTATCCCGATCTTGAAGATAATAAGTATAACAGGTTAGCAAAGAAATATCTGCCCAACGGTTCGAGTGGTGTTATCTCCTTCGGTATTGCCGGTGGCAGAGAGTCTGCTACAAAGTTTATGGATTCGCTCAAACTTGCAGCTGTTGTTACTCATGTAGCTGATGCCAGAACCTGCTGTCTGCATCCCGCAAGCACAACCCACAGACAGATGACCGATGAGCAGCTTATCGAGTGCGGAACAACGCCTGATCTGATCAGACTTTCGGTAGGTATTGAAAACGCCGACGATATCATTGAAGATATCGCACAAGCTCTTGAAAATATATGAGGTGAATTATGAAAAAAACAGTCTTAAAAGAATATGCAAAGTTGATCGCAACAATGGGTGCAAACGTGCAAAAGGGTCAGGACGTTATCGTTATGGCAGAGCTTGATCAGCCCGAATTTGTTGAGATGGTCGTTGACCAGTGTTACAAGGCAGGTGCGCGCAAGGTAGAGGTACAGTGGACACACCAGCCCCTCACTAAGCTCAATGTAAGACATAAGTCATTAAAGACACTTTCAACTCTTGAAGATTGGGAGGTTGAAAAGCTCAGATACAGAACAAAGGCACTTCCCTGTATGATCTACCTTCTCTCAGAAGATCCTGATGGTCTCAACGGCATCAACCAGGCGAAGATGTCCAAGGCAACACAGGCTAAGTATAAGATCATCAAGCCCTTCAGAGATGAGATGGATAACAAATATCAGTGGACCATAGCTGCTGTTCCCGGTGCAAAGTGGGCAAAGAAAATGTTCCCCAAACTCTCAAAGCATCAGGCTATTGAGAAGCTCTGGGAAGCAATCCTCTACACATCCAGAGCCGACTCCAATCCCATTGAAAACTGGAAAGAACATAACAAGGATCTGCACGACAGATGTCAGTATCTCAACTCTCTCGGTATTGAAAAGCTTCATTACACTTCCTCCAACGGTACAGATCTCACAGTAGGTATGATCCCCGAAGCACAGTTCCTTGGCGGTGGTGAAGAATCACTTCAGGGCATCTATTTCAACGCCAATATTCCTACCGAGGAGTGCTTTATTTCTCCCAAAAGGGGCGAAGCAGAGGGTATCGTTTATTCAACTAAACCCCTTTCCTACAGAGGTGAGGTTATCGAAAACTTCTTTATCGAATTCAAGGAAGGTAAGGCTGTAAAATGGGGAGCTGAACGTAACGAGGACCTTCTCAGTGAGATGCTTAATATGGATGAAGGCGCAGCTTATCTCGGTGAATGTGCGCTGGTTCCCTTCGATTCTCCCATCAACAACTCCGGACTAACCTTCTATAACACTCTCTTTGACGAAAATGCTTGCTGCCACCTCGCAATGGGCAGAGGCTTCACAAACACTATCAGAGAATACGAAAAATACAGTCTCGAGCAGTTTGCGGAGCTTGGTGTTAATGACTCTATGATCCACGAGGACTTTATGATAGGTTCAGCGGATCTCTCAATCGAGGCGATCTGTTCAAACGGTAAAAAAGTACAGATATTCAAGGACGGCAACTGGGCGTTCTAAATTTAATGGAGTATTTTATGAAAAGGATTCTTTCTATTACTGCAATATTAATTGCACTCGTAACTATCTTATCCTTCTCTGTGAATGCCGCACATCCCTTCACAGACGTTAAGGATAACCATTGGTACAAGGAAGCGGTTGAATACTGCTACACCAACGAGTTCGTAAAAGGTATGACTGAGACCGAATTCGGTCCTACTACAACCGTAAACCGTGCTATGGTTGTTACTATACTTGCGAACATGGCAGAATATTACGAAAATGCTTATAACGGTGAAGTATCGTTCCCCGACGTTAAGACCAATCATTGGTTTGCAAAAACCGTTCACTGGGCATATCAGAACGGTGTTGCTAACGGCAAGGGCGAAAAGTTCGAGCCTCTCACCGCAGTTACCCGTCAGGAGCTGGCAATGTTCTTAGCTAACTATGCCGCATTTACCGGTAGTGATGTAACCGCCGTAAACAATGATGCAATCAATAGTTTCTCTGACAATGCAAAGGTTGCTTCATGGGCTAAAAACTCTATGAACTGGGCTGTCGAGAATGGTATTATTTCCGGTAACAAGGACGGCACACTCAATCCCAGAGGTACAGCTACAAGAGCCGAGCTTGCGGTAATGATAATGAACTTTGACAAGAAGTTCAATCAGTTCGCAGAGGATATTACGGTATCTGCAGCATTTGCCGACGATATGCTTCTCCAGAGAGATGAAAAATGCTCGGTATGGGGCTTTGCCGACAACTCTCAGAACGGTAGAATTGTTCGCTGTGAGATCGACGGTCATATCGCCATCGCTCGCGTTAATAACGGCAAGTGGAATGCGGTCTTCTCAGAAACATTTCCTGCTAACGGCGAGGGTACTACACTTACAGTAACAGACGGTATTGAAGACAGAGAATATAAAAATATTCTTTTCGGAGATATGTATTATATCTTCGGTCAGTCAAATGCGTACTATAGTCTTGCTGAGCTTATAATCGACCTCAATTACAAAAATCTTCGTAACACCCTGGAAGTTGACTACGATGATAACAGAGATCTCCGTTTCTTCCGCGTATCCAACACCGACTATAACTTTACCGGCGAGGACGCTCGCGGAACAGACAAGCTGTTTGAAGACGTATATCATAACGAAGGTTGGCAGACTCCCTCGGATATAGGCAAGAAGGTTATGCCCTTCGATAAGGTAAAACCCTCCACTCAAAACGGATTTGACCGTAACGGTGTAAGTGCCGAGGTATTCTCTGCGCTTGGTTATCTCTTTGCTTATAACATGTCAAACGAGACCGATGTACCGATCGGCGTTATCGAGATCGATGCTTCCGGACATCCCCTCATCTCCTTTGCCCCCAATGAATTAGCCGAAAAATGGGGACATGAAGCATATGATCCCAACACAGGTACATACTACTACAACTGTAACGGTCTTGTTGCCGATTATCTCAAAACAAGATTTGCATACAACCAACAGCTCTATCCTCTCATCAATTTCTCTACCGCAGGTATTCTGTGGTATCAGGGCGAAAGTGACTGGATCAACTGCCGCGAGATCATGGGTGCTGATTACAAGAACACCTTTACAAATCAGTTCACAGAGCTTATGACCTATTTCCGTCAGCATATGGGTAATGATGACTTCCCCGTATATATCATGGAATTCCCCTCATGCTTTGAAGGAAAATATAACGGAGAAACACTTTCCTATTTTGATTTTGGATCTGTAAGAGCTGAGCTTGGTACTATACCTCAGGTTCTCGATGACTCTTATATTGTATCATCATCCGACTATTTCAATGATAACACCTGGATCAACAACATTCATCCCTACATCAAGCACTGGCAGGCTGAGCGTTTAGCCAATATTACGCTTTCCACCGGCAATTATGACGTAGAAGATTATGACATCAACTATACATCCGGTCCTGTACTCAAGAGCTCCAAATATGTTAATGACAATACAGTTGAGCTTAACTTCAATTATGTAGGTGACGGCCTTAAGGTGTTCGACGAAACAGGAGAAGATGTTCTCCTCGGCTTTGAGATTCTCGTTAACGGTGCATGGATCAACTGCGAAAATGCTGTTATTACCGATAAGGATACCGT
>JAZNKU010000142.1:0-9950 GCA_045578685.1 Eubacteriales bacterium | reverse complement strand
TTACGGTAAGATCGTTCACTTTGCGAACTATCTGCATTATATAAATCTGATGATTGATGACTTTGTCATCAATCTGAGATAGTGTCCTTAGGACACTATCTTGCAATATCGGACAGTTTACGGCAAGATCGTTCACTTTGCGAACTTTCCGCATTATATAAATCTGATGATTGATGAATTTTTCATCAATCTGAGATAGTGTCCTTAGGACACTATCTTACAATATCAGGCAGTTTACGGGCAGTTTACGGTAAGATCGTTCACTTTGCGAACTATCTGCATTATATAAATCTGATGATTGATAAATTTTTAATCAAATTACTTGTTGATTATTTTTATATAACGATTCGGAGTATGCGATGTTCCCTTCGTGAGCGATATATCCGCTATGCGTATGCGATATGTTTTGCCTTTGGCAAAATGCGAAGGACACCCGTCGGGTGTCCTTGCGGTCTCTACCGTTAGATATCTTTTGTTCCGTAAATTTTACAAGCTGTTCTTATCAGCTCTCTTTCTGATGCGATATCAGTTTCATAGGGATAAAGCTTAGCTTGTTTTTCAAACTCTGTCAAGATCTTATCGACTTTTGTCATATCATTTTCCATAAACATAGCAATAAGATAATTTGTGCGAAGCACCGGCAAGAACTTTTTCATCGCCTTCATAAAATTCTTTTGTTCCACTGTTTGCATCTTCTCTACAACATCACGACGGTTTTTGTACATAAGCTCCAGACATATACGGTCACAGATCAAAAGACTTCTGTGCAGTCCGACAATACCGCTGTCGATACCCAGAATATGCTCCATAAGTGAATCAGCTTCCTGGTATCTGCCCTCATCCATAAGACGGTTGCAGGCAAAGACCCCACGGGATGCTGTCATACTGTTTTTCATACCCTCGTCAGACGGAACTTTGAACCACTCTGCCGGCATCTGCTTTAACCGTAATCCTTTAGTTGTTTTATCAACGATCCTGAGCTGGATCCAGAAGGCTTCCATAGCTTCCGGATCGCGGGACAAAGCCATAGCATTGTATCCGTCATTATTTATACTCCCGGTGCTTGTGGGTACCCCGTTCATCACCGCCATAAGCACCCCTAATACAAAGAGCCACAGCATAATTGCTGCAAGTATAGGAAAATCAAGACACAAGAAAAACAAAGCTAAAAATACAATCGAACTGACTGCATTTAACAGAATCCCGCCAAGATTATACAGGACAACCGGAAATTTTCCATCGACCATATCCGGAGGTATCATAATACACTGTCCGCCTGTGCCGGCAATACTCTGTCTTTTCAAACGCAGCTTGCCGTTTTCCTTCAGCCACATAAATGAAAATATACGGAAGGAACTGAAACTATATCCCGAAAGCAATCCGAATATAAGATGACCTGTCTCGTGTATAATTATATGTATAAATACCCCGATGCAAATACATATCAAATAACATACGATTTCAGGAAATCCATCAAAAGGAAGGATGTTTTCGACCCTAGTGTAAATAAAAACATCTATAAGTCTGCCGCATATTATACCCATTAATATCACGGCTGCTACGATAACAATGGTCTGCCAGAGATTTGATTTTCTTTTGTTATGCTTCATATATTTTCCCCGATAGATATAAGATGCATATATTATACACCGCCTGCACTATTAAATCAAGTCTGATTTTTGCAAACCTAAGGTTACAATACATACTTTAGTGAGATGAGAACTCTTTGTGATTTATATTCGCTTCTATAACCGAGGCACACTTCCTTACGGAGTGTGCCTCTTTGGTTGTCCTTACATAAGTGTACCGAAAAACTCTTCCAAGGAGATAAGGGACTTTGACAGAGTCGCAAGCTCCTCATCATTTAAACGGGTAGCGATAGAGTGTATCATATCGGCGTGGAAGTCACGGTGTTTTTTCTCCGCCTTCTGTGCCTTTTCGGTTATGAATATAAATATCTTCCGTCGATCCTCCAGACCGTTCTCACGGCGAAGATATCCCTTGTTTACAAGGGTATTTACCGCAACCGAGGTAGCTCCGGGGGTGAGGTTAAGTCTTTTTGCAATATTCTTCATAGTGCTCTCTCCGCACTGGGCAAGCTCTGCCACCGCCTCGATGATATGCACCTCGTTTACCGATATATCCGCCTCGTCAATGGCGTGCTCCTCAAGGGCCAATATCTTATTGAATATTCTAACGAAGAAGTCGTTTATAATCTCTCTGTTGTCAGGCATATCTTACTCCTTGTCGATCTTGTGTCGCTGGATCTTCTGGGTAGTGGTCTTGGGGAAGGGGGTCTTGCGGATCTCCACTCCTCTTATCTGCTTGAAGGATGCTATACGCTTATTAAGCTCTGCTACCGCCTTTTTGAAATACTCCTCGATCTCTGCCTCGCCTCTTATTCCGATAGCCTCCATGCCATCGTAATCGGGGTATATGATGGCGGTAACATTGATGGTATCATCCCCGCTCGAACGTCTGCCCACAACGGTAGTTTCCTTGATAAGCTCTATGGTCTCAAGATATTCCTCTATCTCCTCGGGGAAAACGTTTTTGCCGTTGTTGAGAACGATAACATTCTTTTTTCTGCCGGTAATGTAGAGGTAGTTATCCTTGTCCATATAACCGCAGTCGCCTGTTCTGAACCAGCCGCGGCTGTCAAGCACCTCTGTGGTAGCCTCCTTGTTCTTATAGTAACCGAGCATGATGCTCTCACCCTTTACCACTATCTCGCCTGCTTCGTCTCGGGGATGTTCGCGGTCGATATAGCACTGGAGATTGGGAAGAACAAGGCCGCAGCTGTGGAGTCTTACATGCTCAAAGGGAGCAACGGCGATAACAGGGGAGCACTCGGTGATTCCGTAGCCCTCGGCGATGGTTATACCGAACGAAGCGAACTTCTCCACCATTTCGGGATTCAGAGGTGCACCTCCGCAAACGATACGGTCAAGCCTGCCGCCAAATGCCTCGGTGATCTGAGAAAAGAAGGTCTTTCTTAAATCTATACCCACGCGGCGAAGAACCTTATCGGTCTTGATAAGTCCGTTGACCGTCTTTTCCATTCCCTTCTTGCGGATACCGTCCATTATCTTCTTATATACGGTGTTTACGAAGAGAGGAACGAGGGCGATCACGGTAGGCTGAAAATACTTGAAATCACGGGTGGTGTTCTTGATATTGTCGTTTATACAAACGGTAGCACCCACTGTAAATGCGGCAAGGATGCCTGCGGTCATCTCGTAGGTGTGGTGGAAAGGAAGTACGGATACCAGCACGTCCCTTGAATCAACTCTGACTATCTTAAGTGCCTCGGTAACATTAGTAATGATATTCTTCTGGGAAAGCATAACGCCCTTGGAGGTGCCCGTAGTTCCCGAGGTGAAGAGGATAACGCTCATCTTCTCGGCATCCTGCTTACGGGTGATGTCGGGCAGACCCTTCTCACGAATGAGGGTGTTACCCCATCTGACGGTATCATAGAAGGGCATATGGGCTCCGTCGGGAGCACCTCCATCCTCTTCAACAGACTCGGGCGCACCCGAGCCGATACAGATATAGCACTTGACCTTAGGCATCTCATCTTCGTGGCCTTCAAAGACGGGTCTGTATTTTTCGGTATAAATAACGCTTTCACAATCCGCAAAATTCACGAAGTTTCTTATCTGTTCCTCGGCAAGCTCCTTGTCCATAGGCACGGCAACGCCGCCGAAAATGATAGCCGCAAAGTAAGCAGAAAGCCATTCATAGCACTTTTCACCGATGATGGCGGTATGACCGCGGTTTACTCCAAGCTCTGTGAGAGCAGTGCCGAGACCGTTTACGGTCTTTGCAAAGTCGGCAAAGGAGATCTTGTACTCAACCTTTTTTCTTAAAAAGCGATAGCAGTCCTTGTCACCGAAGTCTCTTGCATTGGTGTAGAGCAGGTCTGCAAAGTCGTTTATATATTTTTCGTTATGACAGGGGTAATATTTGTTTGTTTTCATAAATACCTCATTAGTTTTGAATTAAAATAGTTTTAACTTAAAAACAATTAACATTATAATCAAGACTTATTGATTTGTCAACGGTATTTATTATTGTTTACAGTTTGATAATAGGATATCCAATTTACTTTCATCGAAGATGAAGAGTTCACTGCGGAGCAACTTCACTTTTGTTTTTACAAAAACAAAAACTTCACTTGCCGTAAGGCAAACTTCACCAACTGAAAGTTTACTGTACCGAACATTGGTGAAGTTTCGACTGTCGTCGAAGTGAAGTTTTTTGCGTTGCAAAAAGTGAAGTTGTGAGCAAAGCTCACAGTGAAGTTTTTTTGGCTTTGCCAAAAAAGTTTCTAATCAATAAAAAAAGGTGCAAAAGCACCTTTTTTATTGATTAGAAGCCTCTACGATCTTAGCAAAGTCTGCTGCCTTGAGGGAAGCGCCGCCGATAAGACCACCGTCAACGTTAGTCTTGGAAAGAAGGCTCTGAGCGTTACCTGCGTTCATAGAACCGCCGTACTGGATGGTAACGGTCTCTGCAATATCTCTGCCGTACTTGTCAGCGAGAACGTCACGGATAAGAGCGCAAACCTCTTCTGCCTGATCGTCGGTAGCGGTAAGACCTGTACCGATAGCCCATACAGGCTCGTATGCGATGATAACCTTCTTAAGCATATCAGAGTCAACGCCCTGAAGAGCAACCTTGGTCTGCATAGCTACTACCTCAGCGGTGATGTCCTTCTGTCTCTCGTCGAGGAGCTCGCCTACGCAGAGGATAACGGTAAGACCTGCGTTGACACCTGCAAGGAGTCTCTTGTTTACAGTCTCGTCTGTCTCGCCGAAGTACTGTCTTCTTTCGCTGTGGCCAACGATAACATACTCTACGCCGCACTCAACAAGCATCTCTGCGGAAATCTCACCTGTGTAAGCACCCTTGGGCTCAAAGTGAACGTTCTCTGCGCCAACCTTGATAACGCTGCCCTCTGCTGCTGCCTTTGCTGCTGCGATGTCAACAAAGGGAACGCAAAGTACTACGTCACATGCGGGTTCTGCGGGAAGAGTGGTCTTCATCTCATTGATAAGAGCAGTAGTCTGGGAGGGAGTCATGTTCATCTTCCAGTTTCCTGCGATAACTGTCTTTCTTGTAGCTCTGTTCATTTTATTAAATCTCCAATTTAATTGTAATATGTCAAATCGGGCATTTCAGGTAATGAGATGCCCGATTATTTTTCTAAAACATTTGCTTAAAGCTAAATAGTTGCTTACGCAACAGCTAAATTATGCTACGCATAGCTAAATTTCACTCTGTGAAGCTAAATTAAATTCGCCTTATAGCTGGGCGAAGCCCAATTTAGCTACGCAGTAATTTAGCTGAGCAACGCTCAATTTAGCTCGCCGAAGGCGAATTTAGCTGCTTGTTTACTTGTCAAGTAAACAAGCAATACCGGGAAGCTCAAGACCTTCGAGGAACTCGAGGGATGCGCCGCCGCCGGTAGAGATGTGAGTCATCTTGTCAGCAAAGCCGAGAGCGTCGCTAGCTGCTGCAGAGTCGCCGCCGCCGATGATGGAGATAGCGCCGCTTTCTGCAACTGCGGTAGCAACTGCGCGGGTACCGGAAGCGAACTTCTCCCACTCGGAAACGCCCATAGGACCGTTCCAAACTACGGTGCCTGCAGACTTGATAGCCTCGGAGAAGAGAGCCTCGGTCTTGGGACCGATATCAAGACCCATAAAGCCTTCGGGAATGTTGTCGGAATCAACGAGCATATCGTTACAGTTGGGGTCGTAAGCATCGCCGCAACGGTTGTCAACGGGGATAAGGAAGTTTACGCCCTTAGCCTTAGCCTCTGCCTGAAGCTCACGTGCAAGCTCGATCTTGTCATCCTCACAGATGGAGGTACCGATCTCGTAGCCGTTTGCCTTGAAGAAGGTGTAAGCCATACCGCCGCCTACGATAAGGGTATCAACCTTGTTGATAAGGTTCTTGATAACGCCGATCTTGTCGGATACCTTAGCACCGCCGAGGATAGCAACGAAGGGTCTCTTGGGCTCGGAAAGAGCGCCGCCCATGATGGAGATCTCCTTCTGGATAAGGTAACCGCAAACTGCGGGAAGGTAGTCAGCAACACCTGCGGTAGAAGCATGTGCGCGGTGAGCTGTACCGAATGCATCGTTTACAAAGATGTCTGCCATAGAAGCAAGTGCCTTTGCAAAGTCAGGATCGTTCTTGGTCTCCTCCTTGTGGAAACGAACGTTCTCGATAAGCATAACATCGCCATCGTTAAGTGCTGCAGCCTTAGCCTGTGCATCCTCACCGATAACGTCCTTTGCAAGAACAACTTCCTTTGCGAGAAGCTCGGAAAGACGAGCCGCTACGGGAGCAAGGGAGAACTCGGGCTTGGACTCGCCCTTGGGTCTGCCCATGTGGGAGCAGAGGATAACCTTTGCACCGTTGTCTGCTAAATACTTGATGGTGGGAAGAGCCTCACGGATTCTCTTATCATCGGTGATAACGCCTTCCTTCAGGGGTACGTTAAAGTCACATCTCGCAAGAACTCTCTTGCCGCTTACTTCGATATCTTCGATAGTCTTCTTGTTGTACATTTCTATACTCCTTAAAAAATTATTTTACAAATTTACGCAATTGTAATATTACCATAAATACGGAGATTTATCAACAACTAATTTTGAATTTTTGTTATAATTATAACGATTTTACATATTGTACAAAATTCGTTAATCACATGGGATCCTGTATACGGTAACCCACACCCAGCTCGTTTACGATGAAGCGGTTGTCACCGGGCTTGGTGCCTAACTTTTTGCGGAGGTTTGCCATATTCACCTGAAGCTTCTTTATGGCGTTAAGGTCTGCGTAGCCCCATATCTCGTTTATGATATTGGTATAGGTCATCACCTGCCCCGTATGACGGGACATAAAGGCGAGGATGTTATACTCGGTCTGTGTAAGCTTGATCTCGTTTCCGTCTATGGTCACATGGCGTCTGCCGTAATCTATCACCATTCCGTTAAGCTCAAAGTGTTCACTGTATCCGCCGGAGGAGGTGGTGTTTGCGGTGCGCAAAGCAGCACGGACGCGTGCTACCAGTTCTCCCATTCCGAAGGGCTTGGTTATATAGTCGTTTGCACCGATATCCAATGCTTCTATCTTGTCACTTTCGTCGGTGCGGGCAGACAGAACCAGTATCGGCACTCCCGAATAAGATCTTGTCTTACGGATAAACTCGGTTCCGTCACAGTCGGGAAGCCCAAGATCAAGTATTACGAGATCCGGAATATACGACTCCGCCATTATCTCCGCCTCGGAGCAGCTTCCCGCCGTTATTACCTGATAGCCGTTAGTCTCCAGGACCGTTGCCACGACGCTTCTGATATTATTATCATCCTCGCATACGAGGATCTTGTACTTGTTATTACTCATCTGTCGATCTCCTCAAACTGAAAATAAAGCTGGCTCCGCCGCTTTCGTTGTTTTTTGCACGGATGGTGCTGCCGTGTGCTTTGATTATAGTCTGACATACGCTGAGACCTATACCCATATTTCTGTGGGAAAGAGTCTCGTTCTTAACAAGGGTGGAATAATGGTACCCGTCAAATATCTTATCCAGCCTGTCCTTAGGGATACCGCATCCGTTATCCCTGACCTCAAAGCTGACCGTATCGTTCTCCAAAACCACCCGAAGCACAAGCTCGGTGATTCCGACGGCATGGATGACCGCGTTTTCCAGAAGGTTGAAAAGCACCTGCTCCATGAGCATCGCATCCATAGATATGGATACGAATTCGTCGGGTATCTCAAGGGTCAGCGGCATATCGGGAAAGTATTTATTGTACTTTACCGCCACCGCGTCGATAAGCTCCTCAAGCACCGTATCGGTCATTGTCAGCTTTACATCGCCGTCGTTGATCCTGGTGACCGACAGCAGATTTTCTACCATTCTGATAAGTCCGTGGGACTCGGTGCGTATCTCCTTCACCAGCTCTATGCGCTGCTCGTCGGTAAAATCCTCAAAGTTATCAAGTATAGCCGAGGAGGAGGCGTATATGGAGGTAAGCGGGGTTCTGAGATCGTGGGATGCCGAACGGATAAGATTTGCTCTCATATGCTCACGCATACTTGATTCCTTTATCCTGCGCACCTTCTTGAGAGCAGTGGTAACGGTACAGGTAAGCAGAGCCGTGAATAGGATTATGGCAACACTCGCAATGATATCAACGGTAAAACCCAGCTCGTTGTCCGAAAAGGTGAATATATAATATACGCCGAATGCACTGACAATGGCAGAGGTTATTCCGTAAAAATATCCGTCGGTACATATGGCAACGAAAAACACCCCAAGCACATAAAGCATGGGAACCATGCTTCTGATATCCAGAGTAAATCTCAGATACATATTAAGCCAGCTTACGGTAACGACTATACCTACCGATATTGCTGTATTTTTAAGGACAGAGAGAAATTTTTTCATATACGGCTCCTGAGATGATATACCATTATTTTACCATAAAACGATAGAAAAGTAAATAGGGGGAATTAATGCGGAGTTCGGAGTTCGGAGTTCGGGGTTTATTGCTCTTATATTTATTGTATTTGTTTAGTTAAATAATAAGTATCAGCATACTCTTGAAATTAAATGAAATTTTTGTTGCATTACTGCAACAAAAATCACCTGAATTCCGCATTCCGCACTCCGCATTCCGCATTCAAAAAAATGCACCCCTTGCGGGATGCATTTTTGATTATTCTTCTACGGTCTCTGCGGCAGCTTCGGTCTTGGGCTTGTGAGGTCTTCTGCCTCTGTTGCCCTCAAGAGCTACAACAACACGGCGGTTGTTGTCTGTACCGATAGAGTTGGTGGTAACGCCCTTGAAGTTCTGGATCTCAGCGTGGATGATCCTTCTTTCATAGGGGCTCATAGGCTCAAGGGTGATAGCCTTCTTGTACTTAAGCACCTTCTGAGCTACGCCTCTTGCCAGACGGCGAAGGGTCTGCTCTCTTCTGCTTCTGTAGTTCTCGATATCAACGGTCATCTTGATATGCTCAAGACCGTCTGCATCACACTTGCGGTTAGCTGCAAGGTTGCAGAGATACTGGAGAGCCTCAAGGGTCTCGCCGTGATGACCGATAAGGATACCTGCCGACTCGCCGGTAATATTGATCATACGGTCACCGTTAGAGATATTGTCTGCACAGAGTTCAGCCTCGGCATCAAGACCGAGATTGTCAAGCAATGTGTTTACAAAGTTGAGAGCTGTAAGATCAGCTCTTGCCACGGTGAATACTCTTACCTTGGCATCCACCTCACCGAAGCCGAGAAAACCCTTCTTGGGGTACTCAAGAACCTCGTGATCTACGTTGGTAACAGGCACTCCAAGCTGCTCGGCACCGCTGGCAATAGCGGCTTCTATAGTTCTGCCTGTAGCAATAATTTCCTGCTGCATCTTAGTTATTATCCTTTCCGTCGGTCTCATCCTTTAAAGGTGCAGACTCGATAATAGAATCGTTTTTCTTTTTGTTGTTTTCGGGCTTCTCTTCGATCTCCATTACTTCCATATCGTCGTCATCTATATGATGAAGAGATCTGGGATGACGCTTCTGAGGACCCTGAGGCTTCTTTTTCTTATCCTTAGACTTGCCTGCAAGCTCCTGCTCGGCCTTCTTGTAATCCTCCTCGGTGAACTGGGGGATGGGATACATCTTCTTAAGAATGACCTGCTGAACAACACCTAAAAGGTTCTGGAATATCCAGTAAAGACCGAGAACCGCGGGATACATAAAGGTAAACCAGGTACTCAATGCGGGCATCATAAGATCCATGATAATGCCGGAGGTCTTAGCGTCACCTGTCTGCTCGGGCTGATAAGTCAGCTTCTTTGTCAGCTTCATGCTGAGATATACCGTGATGAAGGTAACTATAGGTATGAGAATGAGAATATTGAATTTAAGCT
>JAZNKU010000141.1:0-4076 GCA_045578685.1 Eubacteriales bacterium | reverse complement strand
TTGCCGCAAACGATATGAGACCCGAGCTAAACGGTGCTTTCTTTAAAATAGAGGGCAACAAGCTTACCGTTGTTTCCTGCGACGGCTCAAAGATGGCTATCAAGGAGCAGATAACCGATATCGAAAATAAGAACGACGATCAGAGCGAGCTTGATATGCAGTTCATCATCCCAGCAAAGACTCTCATTGAGATCATGAAGCTTCTGGGTGATAATGATGAAACCGTATCCATCAGACTTACCAGAAAATACGTTATCCTCTTCATAGGCAAGGTGATTTTCTTCTCCAGACTTATAGAGAACGAGTATATAGATTATAACAGATTCCTTCCCAAGGCACCCAAGACCTTCGTTAAAATTGATTGTGAGGCGTTTTTAGGGGCTTTAGAGCGTGCTTCTCTGGTTACGGAGGATAAGACTATGGGTCAGGCTAAATCTATCCTCAGATGTAATTTTGAGGATGGTATGCTTAAAATATCCTCGGTATCGGTTTCCGGTAAGGTATACGACGAGATATTTACCGAAAAAGAGGGTGAGGATATCATGATAGGCTTTAACTGCCGTTATCTGCTGGATGCTCTGCGTGCCTGCGACAGCGAAAAGCTTAAGTTAAGCCTTACCAGCCAGCTTATGGGTATGACTATCCAGCCCGCAGAGGAAAGCGAAGAGGGAACCTTTACCTTCCTTGTGCTTCCCGTAAAGATCAAGGAATAAACGGAGTTTAATTTGTTCTGTAAAAAGATAATATACAAAGATTTCAGAAATATTGAAAGGGCAGAGCTTGAATTCTGTCCGGAGACCAATATTTTCGTGGGATCAAATGCCGAGGGAAAGACCTCTGCGGTGGAGGGTATATATCTCTTTGCCAGAGGAAAGAGCTTCAGAAGTCAGCACGATACCGATCTGATACGCTTTGACTGTGATTATTCCAGCGTTGATATGGAGTTCAACGATACCCGCCGTGACCATAAGATGCGTATAGCCTACAGCCGCGACGGCAGAAGGCTCTGCATGCATAACGGTGTGGATATAAAAAAGCTCTCGGAGTTTATCGGTCATTTCAGAGCCGTGATATTCTGTCCAAACCATCTGTCACTGGTAAAGGACGGACCCAGCGTGCGAAGATCCTTTATAGATACGGCTATTTCACAGATACAGCCATCATATGTGGGCTTGCTGCAAAAATATAACAGTATCCTGTCCCAGCGAAACGCACTTATAAAGAACGCGTATTTTCAGAGAGATGTGTTTGACTCGACTGTTGAATACTGGTCGGATCAGTTAGCCGAATACGCCGAAATGATAAGCAAAAAGAGAGCGTGGTATACCGATATGCTATCATGCTGTGCAAACGAGCTTATAGGTGATATGACTCTCGGTAAGGAAGAGCTCAAGCTCTCTTACCGCAGCGAAAAGACCAAGGCAGAATATTTTTCGGAGCTTATGTCTAATCACGAAAGAGAACTGAAATACGGCTCCACCCTTTACGGAGTTCATAAGGACGATCTTGATATAATGCTTTTGGGAAGGGATGCAAGAAGCTTTGCCTCACAGGGTCAGCAGAGGAGCATAGCCTTAGCTCTCAAGCTCTCGGAGGGTGAGATATCCCGAAAGGAATGCGGCAGCTATCCCGTATTTTTGTTAGACGATGTTTTAAGCGAGCTTGACGCTAAAAGAAGAGAATATATTCTGTCCGGTTTATCGGACAGGCAAACCTTTATAACTTCATGTAGTAACGAGGATTTTAAGGGTTTGAGTAACGCTATGACTTATACAGTTAAACAAGGAGAATTCGGAATTAGGAATTAGGAATTAGGAATTGAAGGAGGATTTTTGCCAAAAGCAAAAATCAACAATAATTCCGCACTCCGCATTCCGCATTGAATATGTATATTCATCTTGGCAATAATGCCGTTTTAAGAAAAAAGAAAATAATAGGTATCTTCGATATGGATACCGCAACACGGGGCACCGAAACGAGAGTTTTTTTAAGGCGTGCCGAAAAAGAGGGAAGATCGGTGAATGTTAAATACGAGATCCCAAAGTCCTTTGTGGTAACAGAGGATAACGCTGTGCTTCTTACACAGCTCTCCCCCCAATCCCTTGCGGGACGAATGAAGAATAATAAACAGGAATAAAGATAAAGGAGTTAAAATGGACAAGGAAAACAACGTAGCTTACGGCGACAGTCAGATACAGGTACTGGAAGGCCTGGAGGCCGTAAGAGTAAGACCGGGTATGTACATCGGTACTACATCCGAATCGGGTCTGCACCATCTCATATACGAGATAGTGGACAACTCTATTGATGAGGCTCTGGCAGGATATTGTGATAACATCACTGTAACTCTCGAAAAGGACGGCTCCTGCTCGGTGCGTGACGACGGCAGAGGTGTTCCCTCGGGTATCCATCCCACACAGAATCTCCCTACCCTTGAGGTAATATTCACCATCCTCCACGCAGGAGGTAAGTTCGGCGGCGGCGGATATCAGATCGCAGGCGGTCTCCACGGCGTTGGTGCGTCTGTAGTTAACGCATTGTCAAAGCGTCTTGAGGCTACAAACTGCCGTGACGGTCACGAATATACCATCGCCTTTGAGCAGGGTAAGATTGTTGAGCCCTTCAAGCAGGGAAAGGCCACCGATAAGCACGGGCTTTACGTTCGTTTCTGGCCTGATCCCGAGATATTTGAAACTATCGTTTTTAAGGCTGATGTGGTAAGAAACAGACTTCGTGAGCAGGCGTTCCTTAATGCAGGTGTTTCGATAACTCTCATCGACGAAACAGGTGAGGAGAGAACCGAGGAAAACTTCTGTTACGAGGGCGGTATCAAGAGCTATGTTGAATTTGATAACAATCAGAGAGCGGTTGATCCCATACATTCTGAGGTTATATACGTAACCGGCAGCAAGGGAACAAGCGTTGCCGAGGTTGCGCTTCAGTACAACGATTCCTTTACAGATTCTATAATCTCCTTTGCAAACAATATGAAGACCATTGAGGGCGGTACTCACGAGACCGGCTTCAAGGCGGCTATAACGAAGGCTATAAACGATTACGGTAAGAAAACGGGTGCGCTCAAGGATGCAGACAAGCTGGACGGTAAGGATGTCCGTGAGGGTCTTACCGCTATCATCAGCGTTAAGCTTGAGAACGCACAGTTTGAATCCCAGACGAAGGCTAAATTAGGTAACTCCTCTATCAGAACCTTGGTTGAATCCATCGTTTCCGAAAAGCTTACAGAGTTCTTTGAGGAAAATCCCAAGACCGCAAAGATAATCCTTGAGAAGGGTATAACGGCGGCAAGAGCAAGAGAGGCGGCAAAGAAAGCGAGAGATACTGCACGCCGCAAGGGTGCGCTTGAGTCCACATCTCTTCCCGGCAAGCTCTGGGACTGCCATACAAAGAATGTTGAGGAAAGCGAGCTCTTCCTTGTAGAGGGTAACTCTGCGGGCGGTTCTGCCAAGGACGGACGAGACAGCTACTTCCAGGCTATCCTTCCTCTGCGCGGTAAGGTACTTAACGTAGAAAAGAGCAGACTTGACAAGATATATTCCAATCCCTCACTTATTCCGATCATTCAGGCTCTTGGCTGCGGTATAGGTGACGACTTTGATAAATCCAAGCTCCGTTACGGTAAGCTTATACTTATGGCGGATGCGGACGTTGACGGTTCCCATATCAGAATACTTCTTCTGACCTTCCTCTTCAGACATATGCGTCAGCTTATCGAGGACGGTCATGTATTCCTGGCACAGCCTCCGCTTTATAAGGTATTCAAAGGCAAGCAGGTAAGATATGCTTTTTCTGATGAAGAAAGAGACGCTTATATACAGGAGCTTGGTGTCAACGGTGTTGAGGCAAGCCGTTATAAGGGTCTTGGTGAGATGAACCCCGAGCAGTTAAGTGAGACCACTATGGACCCCGAGAAGAGAGTGCTGCTGCGTGTAACCATGGAAGACGCAAGAGAATGTGACAGAGTCTTCTCAGTACTTATGGGTGACAAGGTTGAGCCCAGACGTGAGTTCATCGAGGCTAACGCAAGATACGCAACTGACCTTGACGTATGATGAAGG
>JAZNKU010000140.1:0-4230 GCA_045578685.1 Eubacteriales bacterium | reverse complement strand
CCCACGTGGGTTCGAATCCCACACCCTCCGCCAAAAAACGACAGGTTTCGACCTGTCGTTTTTTTACTATATCCATACTTACAGATAAATACAATCTTTTTTTTGATCAGTATCAACACAAAAGCGACAGCCTCGGCTGTCGCTTTATCATTTATTATTCCGCTTCGTCAAGAAGAGACACAACATACTCCTCAAACTTGCAGAGCATCTGAGCAATCTGCATTCTGGTTGCCTGACCTGTAGGAGCGAGAGTTGTTTCACTTGTACCACTGATGATACCGTTCTCTACCGCCCAAAGCATGGACTCATTTGCCCAAGGAGCGATCTTTGCAACATCGGTGTACTTTGCATCAAACTCAGTTGTAGGAACTTTATACAGTTCATCCAGCTTGATAACATTAGCGAAGAGAGTTGCAGCCTCCTGTCGGGTAAGAGCCTTATTGGGCGAGAAGGTAGTTTCGGACGTTCCGCTTGTTATGCCCATCTCATATGCCCAAGCAACAGTATTATAGTACCAGTGATTAGGTTTAACATCAGTAAACTTATCACAGGTATATTCTGTTGTATCAACACCCCAGAAGTTTGCAATAACCTGAACAAACATTGCTCTGGTCATGGTAACATTGGGACCGAAGGTAGTATCAGACATACCCTTGAAATATTCCCAGTTATAACAACGAAGAAGAGCCTGTTCATACCACTGACCTGCCTTAACGTCGGTAAAGGGTATCATGGGAACTATAACCTTTTCGTCGATATCTGCGCAAAGGTCGCAAACGGAGTACTTCACGCCGTCCTTATCAAAGGTAGCAAAATCATCCTCTGTCAGGTATACATAATAGCCTGAAGCCTTGTGCTCATGGTTAAAATAGTATGTTATACCAAATGTCTTAACCGGTGTACCGTAAAGCATATAGCCGGGAGTACCGTCAAGAGCGGTATCAGCTACAGATGCATACTCAGCGTATGTAATTACCTCTTCAGCCTCAAGATCGAAACGGTTGGACTTGTACACAAAGTTCATCTTGGAATCCACGTTACCGAATATGAGGTCGTACCAAGAAAAATCTGAATCCTCAACACCGGCTGCAGCACAGATATCCTCAACAACTGTTGTCAGAGCTACACGCGCCTCAAAGTTCCAGCCGTTCTCTGTAAATTTAACTACTGCATTAGCATGATCGGACGAGAGAAGCTCGTTTGCAGTACCGTTGGAATGGTAAACTCCTCCGTTACCGTCGAGGTCAAAACCTACGCAATAGAAAGGAGCGTTCTTCTCATAGTTTGCAGGATCGGATGTAAGTAAATTAAGCACGTCGATGGTTATACCGAATACGTCACCGTCAAAACCGTAATCGCCACCATCTATTGCATCTGTAATATCAGAAGGACAAAGAAGATTGTCTATAGTCATATTTTCACCGAATTCAACGATCTCGGCTGCAAAATAGAGATAGTTTTCATCATATGCTAAATATGCTTTAGCATTCATATCAATAGGATTCTGCTTGTTATGGCTTATAACCGCAAGAGTACTGTTGTCAAGAACAGTAGAATCTGACCAACCGTCGGTCGTATCAATAGTGCCGTCGAGTGTAGGCGTAGACTGCCATACACAAACGTCATACATCTCATCATAAAGTGCAAAGCTGCTCATAGGCGAGATAATGCTGAGCACGAGAAGAAGAGATACTATAATTTTAATCTGCTTCATAGGAATTCTCCTTTTACATTTAATCATCGTAATTATATCAACGAATTATGTATCATAGATAGATTATATATGAAGTTTTTTTGAACATCACAAATTATCATGAACAAACACGCCGTCAACAAGAGTGCACTTTATGTTAATATGCGAATCAAAAACGGTAAGGTCGGCAGCTCTTCCTTTTTCAATGATACCATAACTGTCGGAAACACCCATTGCGTTTGCGGGATTTTCGGTTATCATACGCACAGCCTTTTCTATAGGCACATCAGCCATCTCCACCATCACACGCACGAGCCTGTCAGTAGTAGCAACACTACCCGCAAATGCAGATCTGTCCATAAGCTTCGCTACTCCGTCCTCAACGACTATATCATAACCGTTAGCGCGACTGCCAAATCTGAACACGCCCTCACCCATACCCGCTGCACGCATAGAATCAGTCACGAGTATTATCTTATCATCGGGCTTAAATTTATATACCATCTTAAGTATTTCAGGAGGAAGGTGACAGCCGTCGGCAATAAGCTCAACATACATAGTATCAAGATAAATTCCCGCTTCTACAGCACCTGCAATTCTCCATGCGTTTTTACGGTGTGTAAGCGGCATACATGAATACAGGTGTGTCATTATTGAATATCCGCCCTTTTCATGTGCTCTCTCAATGTCGGTAAACACCGCATCGGTATGACCTATCGAAGGAACTACATCATGATCGTGCATAAATACACCCAACGCATCTGCACCCTCAAGCTCAGGAGCAACGGTCATTCGCACAATATCATCAGACATTGCGAAAAGCTCCTTATATTCCTCGGGGTCGGGCAAACGGATATATTTTTCATCCATTGCTCCCTTCTGGTTTTTAGAGATATACGGACCCTCCAGATGTATTCCAAGAAGCTTTGCACCGCTCTTCAGTTCCTTTGCCTTTTTGAAGGCATCAAGAGAAGCCTTAAGCTCATCCTCGGAGGCACTGACGGTCGTAGGATAGAGTGCAGTACAACCATACTTGGCATGATTAACACCTACGAGATCATATTCTTCCGCAACAGAGTCCATAAAGTCATATCCACCACCGCCGTGAGTATGTATATCAATAAAGCCGGGCGACAGGTAAAGTTCACCCTTGCCATCAACTACACGGTCATATTCAACTCCGTTGACAGCACAAAATCCGTCAATTACTCCGTTAGTAACGGACAGTACGCTGTCGGATAGTATCTCACCTTTATTAATGATCTTGAAATTTTCAAACAGTATGTTCATTGGGTCTCCTATGGGTAACAAAATATATATTTAAGCATAATATACCTTAGAGGTGATATTATGAATAATACTGAGCTAAGCTTCTTTGCATCAGCTAATTCAGGCCGCGGGTTTATTAACTATTACGGTGAAATATTCGATGGGTTAAAAAAGCATTATATCATAAAGGGTGGTCCCGGTACGGGTAAAAGCTCTTTAATGAAGGCCGTCGCTAAAGCCGCTGAAGCCAAGGGAATGACTGTTGAAAAATTCTTTTGCTCCAGCGATCCCGATTCACTGGATGGTATCATAGTCAAAGAGATTTCAACAGGGATAACAGACGGAACTGCCCCCCACGCATCTGACCCCCACTATCCGGGTGTTATAGATGAAATAATCGATTTGGGGATGTTCTGGAACAAGAATGTCCTCGAAAACTCAAAAGATCAGATCATAGAATCGGTAAATAATAAAACAAGATTATATAAGAACGCATATTCATATCTCAATGCCGCCATAAGCATTGATAAAATAATACAACGCGAGTATACCGAATCATCACAAGAAAATATAGCTGAACTGGCAAAATCATATACCAAGGCAATAGGATATCATCACGGGAAGCAAAACATACGACTAACCGATGCAATAACCATGAAGGGATATCATTACTTTACTCCCTACAGAAAGCATTCAGATATCATATACAATATAAAGGACAGCTATGGAGCAGGTCATATGTTTTTAAACAAGGTAAAATCTATACTGTACGGTAATGAGATGACCGTTTCATACGATCCGCTTGATACAGAAAAGGTAAATATGATATACTTGCCTTACCAAAAGATCCTATTCACCTTAAACGGTGATCAAGGCGAAGAAATCAAACTGGATGAGTTTATATCAAAACCGATCGATAATAAAGCAAGCATACAAAAGACCGAACTTTTGAAGCATGCATACAGTCTGCTTTCAGAGATCAAGGAGCAACATTTTCTTCTTGAAAATATTTATATTTCAGCAATGGATTTCTCACGCAAAGAGGAATACCAGGAGAGACTTATGAAAGAAATCTTCTCTTGATAAAATTATAGCAATATGTTAAAATGAATCAACTAAACTTAGGAGATATAAATTGAAGATCACACTGTTTGCGTTGAATTCATCCTTTACACACACAAATCTGGCAGTCAGATATCTTGCATCTGTATTAAACGAATCAGACTCAGAAGTTATAATTAAAGAATACACCCTTAAGGACAGAAAAT
>JAZNKU010000139.1:0-1514 GCA_045578685.1 Eubacteriales bacterium | reverse complement strand
TGTTCTTGTTGACCAGTATATGTCCGGTACCGAGCTTGAAGTTGACGTTATTTCTGACGGTACAGACGTTCTTATCCCCGGCATCATGGAGCATATCGAGCGTGCCGGTGTTCACAGCGGTGACTCTATCGCCGTATATCCTCCCTTCAACCTTAACGACCAGATGATGGAAAAGGTTGTTGAGTGCTCTCAGAAGCTTGCTCTTGCTCTGGGTACAAAGGGTCTTGTTAATATCCAGTACCTTATCTACAGAAACGAACTGTATGTAATTGAGGTTAATCCCCGTGCATCCCGTACCGTTCCTTACATGAGCAAGGTTACAGGTGTTCCCCTTGTTGACGTTGCCACAAAGGTTATGATGGGCAAAACTCTTAAAGAGCTTGGCTATGAAAGCGGTGTATGCACAATTCCGCCTTACTATGCTGTAAAGGTTCCCGTATTCTCCTTTGAGAAGCTGTCCGATGCAAACTCTGTTCTCGGTCCTGAGATGAAGTCTACAGGTGAGGTTCTGGGCTTAGGACGTAACCTTGCAGAGGCTATTTACAAGGGCTTCTTCGCAGCGGGTTATAACTATGACACAGCAAACCGTGCAAAGGGCGTTCTCCTCAGTGTTGAGAACCACGATCTCCACGAGGTTTCCAAAATTGCAAAGAAGCTGGACGACCTTAAGATGCAGCTTTACGTCACACCTGACACCGCAAAAGAGGTTGCAAGCCTTGGCATTAACCCCAAATATATTGATGTTATAGGTCATGTAAGCGAAGCTTATGATCTTATGGAAAACGGAAAGATCGGTCTTATCATCTACACAGGCGCTCTGCACGATGATACACTTCAGGATTACATCGATCTCCACCGTAACGCTGTAAGACTGACTATCCCCTGCATTACCTCTCTGGATACTGCAAATGCAATGGCAGATACACTTATCAGCCGTTACTCTGCTCAGTCTACAGAACTTGTAAACCTCAACGATCTGCGCACAGAGCATCAGACACTTAAGTTCTGTAAGATGCACACCTGCGGTAATGACTATATCTTCTTTGACAACCGCGGCGGCGAGATCACAAGCCCCGAGTCACTGTGTGTCAGTGTTTGCGACAGACACTTCAGCATAGGCGGTTACGGCATTGTTCTTATGGAAAATTCCGAGATTGCCGATGCAAAGATGCGCGTATTCAACCGTGACGGCAGTGAGGGCAGAATGTCTGGTAATGCTGTGAGATGCGTTGCAAAGTACCTCTATGATAACGGTATTGTTGTAAAGGACGTTTTGAATATTGAGTCCGTAACCGGCGAAGTATATTCCATGCGTGTATTTACACGAAACGGTAAGGTTACAACTGTCAGTGTTGACATGGGTAAGGCAAGATTTGAGCCTGAAGCTGTACCCACAACCCTGCAGGGCGACAGAATTGTTAATTATCCTGTTGCTATCGGAGGAACAGAATACAATATCACTTGTGTTAATATTGCAACACCCAACTGTGTTGTCTTCTGTGACAGCATCAATG
>JAZNKU010000138.1:0-2753 GCA_045578685.1 Eubacteriales bacterium | reverse complement strand
AATCTTTATTTTCTTATATCTCAAAGTTACCTTGACTATTATTACAGACATCCCCGTATCCCAAGGACACTGCTCGAAGAGCACCGTGAGGGACTTATAATCGGCTCAGCCTGTGAGGCAGGTGAGCTTTATACAGCGATAAAACAGAATAAATCAAGAGACGAGCTCTTAAAGATAGCTGATTTCTATGACTATCTTGAAATTCAGCCTCTGTGTAACAATATGTTCCTTGTAAATGACGGAACATTCCCGGACGTTGAGGCGTTAAAGGATATAAATAAGCTTATCGTTGACCTTGGTGACGAGTTGGGTAAGCCTACCGTTGCTACCTGTGACGCTCACTTCCTTGAAAAGCATCACGAGATATACCGTAAGATACTTCTTAAATCCATGAAATTTTCTGATGCAGACAAGGACACCGGTATATATCTGCGTACGACCGATGAAATGCTCAAGGAATTCGAGTATCTTGGCAAAGAAAAAGCATATGAGGTCGTTGTTACCAATACAAACATGATCGCCGATATGGTAGAGAATATCAGGGCAATTCCGGAAGGCACCTATACCCCCGAAATGGAGGGTGCCGAAGAGGACCTTCAACGCATTTGCTGGGAAAGAGCGAAAGCAATGTACGGCGATCCCTTGCCTGAGATCGTAAGAGAGAGACTTGACCGTGAGCTTACGTCTATTATCAAGAACGGCTTTGCTGTGCTGTATATGATCGCTCAGAAGCTTGTTTGGTACAGTGAAGATCAAGGATACCTTGTAGGTTCCCGAGGCTCTGTAGGCTCGTCCTTCGTTGCGACGATGGCGGGTATCAGTGAAGTTAACCCTCTTGTACCCCATTACAGATGTCCAAAATGCTTACATTCTGAGTTTTATACAGACGGTTCGATAGGCTCCGGTTATGACCTGCCTGATAAAAATTGTCCTAAATGTGGTAATAAAATGATCGGTGACGGTCACGATATACCTTTTGAAACCTTCCTTGGTTTCTATGGCGACAAGTCACCCGACATCGACCTTAACTTCTCAGGAGATGTTCAGGGCAAGGTTCATAAATACACGGAAGAACTTTTCGGAAGCGAAAACGTGTTCCGTGCAGGTACACTTTCTGCTCTGGCTGAAAAGACAGCCTTCGGCTTTGTTAAAAAATATGCAGAAGAAAAGCAGATACCTCTTAACCGCTCCGAGATCGAACGTCTCAAGACAGGCTGTGTCGGTGTTAAACGTACCACGGGTCAGCATCCCGGCGGTATTATCGTTGTACCCCGACAGTATGACGTCTACGATTTTACCCCTGTTCAGCATCCTGCGGACGACGCAAACTCGGATATCGTAACCACTCACTTTGCTTTCTCGTATCTCCATGATACTATACTTAAGCTTGACGAGCTTGGACACGATATGCCAACGAAATATAAGCGCTTGGAAGAATACTCAGGACTGAGCGTTATGGACGTTCCTATGAACGACAAGAAGGTTATGAGCTTGTTCCTCAACACCGATGCTCTTGGGGTTTCTCCCGATGATATAGGAGCTGAGGTCGGTACCTACGGACTTCCCGAATTCGGTACGCGCTTCGTTCAGCAGGTTATCGTAGCAACCCAGCCAAAATCCTTCTCCGACCTGTTACAGCTGTCCGGTCTTACACACGGAACGGCTGTATGGTTAGGCAACGGTGATGAGCTTATAGCAAACGGAACCTGTACCATTTCCGAGCTTATCGGTACACGAGATTCCATTATGACTTACCTTATTTACCAAGGTGTAGAAAAGAGTATGGCGTTTAAAATAATGGAGGACGTCCGTAAGGGTAAGGGTCTTAAGCCTGAATACGAAGAGGCTATGAGAGCTCAGAATGTACCCGACTGGTATATAGACTCCTGTAAGAAGATACAGTACATGTTTCCGAAAGCCCATGCTGCCGCATATGTAACATCAGCCATACGATTAGCTTGGTTTAAGGTGTACCATCCTGTGGTCTTCTACGCTGCATTCTTTACTGTTGCCCCCTCCGGATTCGATGCTGATATCGTCGGCGGCGGCAGAAACAGTGTATCTTTTACTTTGAAGGATATAGAAGAGCGTAAACGTAAAAAGATGGCTGAAAAGAAAGAAGAGGATATGATTCCGTTCTTGCAGCTTGTAAACGAAGCAATGGCAAGAGGTATTGAATTTCTTCCTGTTGATCTTTATAAATCTCATGCATTCAAATTTTTACCCGAAGGCGATAAAGGCATCCGAATGCCCTTCAATGCCTTACCCGGGTTAGGTGATACAGCTGCACAAAACATCATGGACGTATGTGCGGATAAGGATCTGCTTTCCGTAGAGGACCTGCGCTCAAGAGCCGGTCTGTCTAAAACAGTAATTGAGATACTTCGCAAAAGCGGTGTTTTCAAAGGACTAAGCCAGACAAACCAAGTTTCTCTAATTGAGGATTACAAGCCTACCGCAGCTCAAACAGAAAGTGAACTTGAAAAGCAGAGAAGGGAACTGATGGAGCTGTCAGATGTAAATTCTGTAAAAAAGAATGAAGTTGTAGACTACGCAGATGACGATTCACAGATATCAATGTTTTGACACATAACGGTCACAAGAGTGACCGTTATTTTGTTGAAAAAAATCCAAAGTTTTTTCGCAAAAAACCTTGACAAATGGATATAAATCTGTTATTATATACAAGTCGATTGCGGATCGATGCTGCTATGGCTCAGTCGGTAGAGCGCGTCCTTGGTAAGGACGAGGTC
>JAZNKU010000137.1:0-3888 GCA_045578685.1 Eubacteriales bacterium | reverse complement strand
ACCGTGGAAGCTGTGTGAGCGTCTTAAGATTCGTGAGACGATAAAAGCAAAATATCCTGATTGCAAGATCGTATTGATAGTTGATGAAAATGCTGAAAAGGACACGGCGAAGCAGGTAAAGCAGGCTAAGAAGGATGGACTGATAGATCAGTTTATCTACGGCTCTATCTCCGCCTCTTATCTTGCCGACATTATCGACAGCCTTTGAAAGGAGCGTTAACAATGACTATACGCGACTCGTTAAGCTTTGAACTGTTTGATAGGTACAGCGTTGTTGTTCCCGAAGGGCTTAGATATGAATACAATGATAAAGCCGATAAACGGGTACTCTCTATAACCGCCGTGGCAGGAAGCTTTGTCATTACCTTTGAAGAAGGAATGCCAATGAATGATATGAAGCCGAGCACTGACGATGTGCCTTGTGTTCGCTTTCAGTGCTGTCATCAGGATGGCAAATACATTCATTTGAGGCGGGGCTACGAAGGTGTGATCACCGAAGCCCTATTCCATTTTGAGCATGAGAATGCGGACGGCGTGATACACTATCTGCCGGGCAGAATGAATGCCTCTGCAGATTATAAGTGGTCTGACGGTATCGAGCCGACTCTCATGGCACTTATGGAAGACTTGGATTTACTGTAATACAGAATATATTAGCTTCGCTTTTGTGAGTGGTAATTATTAAATAAATTATTAATAACTAAAGGAGAAAAAATCATGAAAAAAGCATTTGCTAACAGAGTATATAGCTTTTTGCTTGTACTTGTAATGCTCGTCGGAATATTACAGCCGACAACTCTTGCTGTCAGCTCTGCTGACGTACAGGAGGCGATAAAATGGGGTACCGATGCATCAGGAGAACACTGCGTTACGTGGGATCCTGCGCTTCTCGACCCCCAGGATGTTTGGGTATGGGTCATAAGAGATGGGATTAAGTACCAAGGATTTTGGCAGGAAAACTCAGGCGAGTTGTCTCTCGGACAGATTCTCAGGGACGGCGGAAACGGAGACTATGAGATTCGCATAATTTCCAGAGGTACATATAACGACAAAGAGATCGCATCTGCTGTAAAGACGATCACATTTGCCTCGCAGCTTGCAACACCCGTACTTTCCTTTAACAAAGAGACAGGTATTCTGTCCTGGAACAGCGTAGCAGGCGCACATCATTATACTGTCAGCGTAGTTCTTGACGGCTATACTAAATTGCTCTCTTATAAGACTGTTTACGAGAACTACATAGATGTTTCTACAGAGACCCTTTACGGTGGTACCTACGAATTCAGTGTCATTGCTTACAACACAGACAACGACGGCTACGCATCAAGCAAAGAGGGCTGTCTTACAATAACCCTGGAATCCGGTATTACTCAGGGGATCACGGGCTTCAGAATACGTGAGTCCGTTGCTTCATGGAATGATTTCCCCGAAGCAACCAGATACTGGATAACCATCCGTGATAAAAACGGCACCGCTGTATATGCAGAGTATGTCAACGAAAGCAGCGTAGACCTGACCGAGGTATTTGATACCTACGGCACGGGAGAGTATTCGTTCACACTCGTAGCATGCAATAACAAAGCTGTGGTGTCAGAAACACTTGAGCTTACACGTACCATATACAAGGTGGTTACAGAGGCTGATACGGCAGAGTGCACTGTTGAGGGCGCAGGATATTATGAATCAAGATCGATCGCACTTATTAAGCCGATTCCAAATCCCGGCTATGAATTCATCATGTGGGTGGATTCACGATTCAACCTTATAGGCCTCGATGACCCGTATATGTATACCGTTACCCAGAACAAATATATGAAGGCAGTTTTTAGAAAGATTCCTTTGGAGTTCACTACCAAACCTACAAATTCCGAGGTGTACAGAACAGATGACAGCTACTTTGAGTGGGGTATAAGCCTTACAACTGCAAAAGTAGAGCTGATGATATATAACTATACCACGTCAAGCTGGGAAAACCTTGCAGACGTTACTGGACTGTCTATATCATCCGTAAAGTACCCGACGGCAGAATATCGCGCCGTCAACAAGTCCATGTACAAGCTGAGAGCAAATACGGATACCGAAACCGTCGAATGTGAATTTACCGTTACTTGGGCACCAATACCTTTCGGGGTATTCTATTACACTGATGAGGATGTTTTGTACATAGCTCAAAGAGTAACAGAGGGAAGCATGGCTGAAGAACCCACACCCCCCACTAAGGACGGATACATCTTTGCGGGCTGGACTTTGGACGGTGAGCTCTATGATTTTTCTACTCCCGTAAACGGATCAACTAATCTCATCGCAAAATGGGAGGTTGCACCGCCTCTTGCCTTCACGGCAGAACCTCAAAGCGGCTACGCAACAAAGGAGGACGGCTACACCGTCTCTTGGGAGTTCAGCGTCCCCGTGACCTCTGCTGTGCTGAAGATCTACCACCCGGGACTTGACACCTGGATGAGTGGTGATAACCTGAAGAGTAAGAACACATTTACTTTGGTATTTCCTACGGAGGATTTTTGCTCCGATGGCAAGACAAGGTACATGATCAGTGCGACAACGAAAACAGAGAGCATCGAATGCGAGTTTACCGTAACTTGGACAAATGATGAGTCGCTGTTGTGCCCCAAGGACGAAAGCTGTCCTATGAGCCCCTTCGGTGACCTGAAGCTCACAGACTGGTACCACGACGGAATCCACTTCTGTGTAAAGCAGGGTCTTATGAACGGTACGGGAAACGGAAGCACCTTCTCACCTAATATGTCAATGAGCCGTGCCATGGTAGTGACCGTGCTTTACAGACTCGAGGGTTCACCCGAGACATCAGGTGACATGCCCTTCACGGATATCAAGGCTGATTGGTACCGCGACGCGGTAAAATGGGCGTATCAGAACAGTATTGTAACGGGAATTGCTGAATCCAAGTTCGATCCCGACGGCAACGTGACCCGTGAGCAGATTGCGACTATCCTGTTTAGATACGCAGCCTACAAGGGAATGGACACGTCAAGCAGCGCTGACATCACCACCTTCCCCGACGCGGCAAAGACCGGCTCATGGGCAGAGGCAGCTGTGAAATGGGCGGTAGCCGAGGGGCTTGTAACAGGTGCTGTCAAGAACGGCGTGACCGTACTTGATCCTACGGGAGTTGCGTCCCGCGCTCAGGTAGCGACAATTCTCTATAGATTCTGCAAGATATAAATAAAACAAACTACACCTGCGAGAAAGTGAGACACTCGTGAAAAACTGCATAGTAATAATATGTATCGGAGCCGTGGCGGCTGCAGCACTTATTTCTGCCGCATATATCCACAAAAGAAGGCTTGACGCCAATGATCGCAATTGCGACGAGGTGGACGGCGGGGTATGCCACTATTATGATGAGGGCGCACCTAAATCCATAGACTCTCACGTTATAACCGACTTTTCATGTGAGGGTAAGTACTGCTTCATAGATGAGAACGGAAACGAAAACGCAGTCCGCTACGTTGCACAAGTAAAGAGCGAGGGAGACGCGGTCTCCTGTACGTACAAGATGTTTGACCGATTCGGATACTCGGAAAACCTTCGTTTCATGTCCGACGGTGCGATAATGAAGGATCTCTACAATCTGTTCGCGAAGCATGACCTTGCACAGTTTAACGGTATCTCATATACCGTTTCGGGACTTCCCGAGGGTTACGGAGCTGAAATCGGCATAGATTTCGAGAGCGGAGAGCATGTGTATTCCCACAACAATCAGTCATGCTTCTTAAGTGATGAGTTCGGCGTGGAGCTTGGCGATGTCATGAGACGGCACGCCGAGATGTCGGACGGCAAAAGCTGATTCCGAGCACACGAAAAAATAGCGAACCAAAAGCAGACCCATAGCGAGGACATAATTATGAA
>JAZNKU010000136.1:0-7780 GCA_045578685.1 Eubacteriales bacterium | reverse complement strand
TGCCTTTTCGTCGGTCTCTACTATAAGAGTACCCTCATAGCTTCCGCTGATGAGATAATCGGCTTCTTCGGTTATCGTTACCGTATTATCACTTATCTTTACCGTATCCGAGTTTGCCTTAACGTTCTTGCCGTCAAGCTCTATAGTAACAGCGTCGGTATATGACGTATCAAGGTCCCTGTCTGTGAACATTTCCGACGTTGACACCTGCTCTGGGCTTTCTTGCTTTTGGGCTTCGGTATCCTTTTGTATCTCTTCTGTTTGTGTTGGCTTCATATCAGAAGTCGAACATCCTGTCAGTATAAATATCAGAGTCAATAATACCACTAAATATCTCATATCACAGCTCCGCTACGGTGGTTTGTTTTGAAACGGTTATCTCAAGATTACCGTTACGCTCACGGATACGGTCTATCATTTCCTTTTCCTTGGCGGTATCCTTGAAAACGATATCGTATGTCAATCTGAACATACTGCCCATATTAGTGGTTTTAACGTTCGTAAGCTCATATGAAGCAGTATATGTATTGAATATATCGTCAAAAACTCCGGTATAATCGAGATCCTCGGGAATGGTTATACGTATGCTCTTATACTTTTCGCCGTTCTTTGACGTTCCGAAATCAAGACGGTTATATATAAGAAATACAAGACACATAATGAGGGTAAAAATCAGGGCAAAAGCTACGTATCCCATACCCATAATAAGTCCTGCTCCCATAGCTAAAAATAGGGTACATATCTCCTTTGCCGTTCCCGGAACACTTCTGAAGCGTACGAGGCTGAAGGCACCTGCCACCGCCACGCCTGCACCCACGTTACCGTTTACCATCATAATAACGACGCACACCACGCAAGGTAAAAGAGCTAAGGTAACCACGAAACTCTTGGTGTATCTGGTTCTGTACATATAAGAAAATGCCATCATCAGTCCTATGACGAGGGATACTCCCATACAAATAAGAAAATTTTTGGGTGAGATGACCGTTATAAGGTCTGTATCAAATAATCCTTTAAATAAGCTGTCCATCATTATTCCTTCCCGAAAATCAATTTTTTATAAGTCTCTCCATATTTTGAAAAAGAGGTTTTGTATATTTTCATATCAGACAGAACACGGGTCATCCACAGCGGGATTCCTCCTGCCGTCTTTATCTCCATAAGTACCTTCCGTTCATCGAGTACTCTGTCTCCGTAGATCTCCGACCCGAGAGAAACATCCTCGCGGCGGCAAAGTATATCCTCGTCAAAGGTGACTCTGAAATCAGGCTCGTTGACCGCATAAAACGCCTGTCTTTTATAGGTAATAAGCACCTTGGGTTTAAGAGGTGCATAATAGGACACAAAATAATCGATCTCCCGTCCTATCTGTGTGTCGGGCGGTGAGGCATCTGTACGTATCCATCCCAGAGCTTCGGCTTCGTCCATAGAAATACGCCTTTTGTATACCACGGAATCATATTTCTTTTTAAGCTCCACAAATACTTTGGTATTACGCTGAGCTTTTTGATAGCTTCGGATACGGAGCTTTTCCTTGTATGCGGGCTTTTCTATCGACCGTCGGATAAGTCGGTAGCTGTCCGTATCAAAGTATATATTTCGTACGGTGGAATCTCCGTATCGGTCAGTAATTATATGAGAACCTATACGTTCGAGTATTTCTTTCTTTTGTTCCTTTGTTATCAGGTATTTAAGTTCATATCGCCTGAAAACCGTCTGAAACGCCAATCTATCACATCCATTCTGCTGTTATCATAGCTTTTTTATGTGACGGACAGGTGAATGAAAAAAGAAAAAGGACTGATTTTAAGTCCTTTTAAAGTAAATTATTCGCTCCATACGAATCTATAATTTATAGATTCTCCGCCGTCGACCAGAATGTTCTGTCCCGTACAGAAGCTGTTGGTTACCGTGAGAAAATACGCCCACTCTGCTATCTCCTCGGGAGTTGCCCACTTTTTGAGGGGAGTTTCTTCCATTATCTGAGCCCAGAGCTCCTCGTCATTCATAACAGGCTCGTTTAAGGGAGTGAATACTCCGCCCGGATCAAGGCTGTTGCAGGTTGCACCGTATGCCGCTATACGCTGTGCTACGTTTTTGGTATAGGAAAGTACACCGCCCTTAGAAGCGGCGTATTCGGGAAACTCTGCCCCCGTGTGACCGCTGGCGGAGCCTATGTTAAGTACAGACTTGATACCCTTGTGTATGCCGTATTTCTCGGTAACGTATATAAGAGCCTTCAGGTTGATGTCTATATCATCCTCGTTCTGAGTTCCCGCGTTGTTGATAAGTATATCGACATCGGGTATATCGGGGAGATTTTCTTTGTCTCTGATATCGCAGGTACAGTGACGGTAACCGTCACGGAATATACTCTGCTCCTGACGGTCGATACCGATGACGGTATGACCCTGCGCTATAAACTTCTCGGCTATAGCCTTACCTATACCCTGTGTTGTTCCTGTGATAAGTATCTTCATTTCAGCGATTCCTTATAATCAAAATATTCTTTACCTACCGACTCAGCCTGCCATTTTTTTGCAATACGGTAGCCTATGGGTGAAAATGCGATCTCCATTACAAGTTCTGCCACCGCACCGGTAAGAGCACACATGGCACACTGCAATACCGTCCAATGAAATCCGTCCCAGAAGATGGGTGCAAAGAAAACGAACACGATGACCGAGAAGATAAAGTTATCTAAAAACTGTCCGATAAAGGTGGATATATAGGTCCTTGCCGCATAAGCCGCCTTGCCGTCGGGATTTCGTTTAAATAAACTGCCTATAAGCCAGTTAAGGGTATTGTTTATAACCGCGGAAAACAGAAACGCCACAGTACTGCCCAAAAGAATAAACCAAGTGCCGCCGAAGATAGAATCAAAGGCACTGTAATCGGCAGCGGTACTGGGTATAGCACTTGCCGCAAAAAATATAAGGCAGGTCAAAAGGTTTATTGCCGCCGCAAGTATGGAGATACGATTGGAAGCCCCCGGTCCGAAATGCTTTGTGATAATATCCATACACATAAAGGAAAGCCAGGATATCAGTATTCCTCCGTCAAGAGCTATCCAGTCAAGCTGCAAAAGTGTTTTATTGGCAAGAAGATTCATGGATATAACGCTCACCACAAACAGGGTTACCACCGTTGCGGGTATAGAGCGAAGTAATATCCCGAATGCCTCTTTTTCTTTTAATAAGCGTTTTTTCATATTCCCTCAAGGTTAGTTTTGTTTTTATAATTATAACACCTTTTTTCTTTAAATGCAATACAAAAGAGCAACCATAAGGCTGCTCTTTGTATGTTAGTTTACTTTATTCAACTACAACTGTATAGTAGTTATAAGACTCGTCGTTATACTGTACACAGAAGGTGTAGGTACCTGCCTTAAGACCCTTGATCATGATAACTCCGTCGATTGCATCTGCTGGCTTGATTGCCTGAGCACCGGGAGCTCTCTTGATCTCAGCGGAGGTAGCATATTCACCCTTAGCATATCTTACGATATAGAGATCGTCGATATTGCCGATGGTAACCTTATTACCGTCCTGAACAAAGGTAGGAACCTTCTGCTGTACCTCGTAGGTATAAATCTTGGTGTAGCCGTCATTGTACTGAACTGCAACGGTAACAACTCCGTTGTTTCTGTACTGGATCATATAAGCCTCTGCACCCTTGATATCATTCTTTGCGGTGAAGGATCTTGCACCTGCCGCCTTCTTGATCTCGGATACGGTCTTATATGTGCCGTATGCGGTTCTGATAACCTTAACATCAGCGAGATTGCCGACTGTGAGTCGGAGACCGTCAGCCGCAAAGGTAGGCTCTGTAACATCTATCTGCTGATAGAGGAACTTCTGTGTGCCGTCGTTGTATCTTACAAGCACGGTGTAGTAGCCGCCCTCTTTAAGAGTATAGGTATACTCACTTGCACCGTTAAGCTTATTTTGGGTAAGCTGAACCACCATATTATTCTTAACATCACGATATATACTGTACTCACCGAGGGCGATGAATACTTCCTTTACGTCAACCATACCGGAGATTGTGATATTGGGACCCTCTGCGGAAACCGAAAGCTCGGGAATCTCGGGAGTTCCAAATGCGGGGATAACCTCTTCTTCTACTGCACCGCAACCTCTGCGGCATACTCTGCGCTGTAAGCCGTCCTCGGTTTCGGTAGCTTCGCGAATTACCTCCCATGCCTTCCATACGTGACCGAGAGCTGCGACGGTTTCGGTCTTGGTCTCACCGCAAACGGTACATGTATAGGTCTTGATACCATCATCGGTACAGTTGGGAAGAGTTGTGGTAGTACCGGTGTCAAAGCTGTGATCAACCTTGGCAATCGCCTCGGTATAACTGTCACCACAACGGCAGGTGTAGGTCATAATGCCTTCCTCTGCACAGGTAGGCTCCTTGGTTATTTCAGCTGTGTAGCTGTGCTCATGCTCGATATACTCCCACATAGCATAGAGAGTGACAGGCTCTGTGATCTCTGCTATCTCACCTACCTCATATATTCTGCCCGAGCCGTCCGCTCTGGTGTTCCAGCTCATAACGGGGTTTCCGTCGTTTGCGGGAATAACGGTAAGACCGTCATAGCCTTCACGGTTTTTACGGAGAGTATTCTTGTTATCCTTTGCAGGATTGAAATCAGAGGATGAAGAATACTTGGTTACATCTGCGGTTGCAAGAATTCTGTATTCATTACCGTCGGTAATATATACGAAATCCTGTACCTTAATGCCCGAGCCGTCATTCATATCGTATGTAATGATGGGGTCCCAGGCTGCGTTTACGAAAATATTTTCACCGTAAGGAACACGGTCGGTGTTGACCATAAATACCGAATTCTTATAGTGGTTGTTATATAATTCGAACTCATAGCCGTTGTTTCTGGGATCTCCGTAGGTAAGCCGTCCCTTACCGTTACCCGACCAGAACTCGACCTGTGTCATATCGTCCTTATCTGTCTGGAGTCTGTAGCCCTTGCGGCTGAGGGTTGCCGTTGCCTTGGGAAATACGAAATTCTGACCGTAATTCATAAGACCGAACTGATAATCCGATTTTGCAATATTGGTGTTCTCACCGTCCCAGGCACCGCCGTTAGGATCGTAGTAAACCGCATAGAAGCCACCGCTTCTCAGATATAAGCCGTCACCGTCAGAGCGCTTCCATACCGCCTTGAGCTTCATAGATCTGTCAACGAGAATAGTCTGACCGGGATAGTAATAGGTATCAGCGTGTCCCGATTCGCTCCAACCGACAAACGCCCAGTCGGGATAATAAGGAGTATCATTGGGAAGTGTTGCATAAGATCCCTTCGGAACATTAATAAGCGAGGGAATGTTCTCTGCTCCGTTGTGAACACCCTCAAAGTCGATAACGGCTGCCGTACCCGCAAAGTTGGAATAGAGGAACTTATAAGCGTTGGTAACTCTCTGCTTGCCGGGATCCTCCATATCAAGAACTTTCTTCGCCTCGGCCATAAACATATTGTCCTCGGGGGTGAAGCCGTACTCAAAGGCTGCATCATAAAGCTTCTGAAGCTCGGTTGTGTCAACCTCTACGTCCTCGGTAAATGCCTTGATGAATGCGTTTGCGGTATCCATAGTCCACTGTCCGTTACTGGGATCGCGATAATAGGACTGACCGGGGAATGCCTTGGCATAGGGCTCATACTCGTACACACCGTATGAAGGCTGGCTGCAACCGGTCTGAACCCTTAAGACCACCGCAAATCTTTCACCGGCTGATACCTCGATAGGCTCAGGAAGCTTTATCGTTCGGTAACCGATGCCCGTAAAGGCTTCGGATACCGATGCTCTCTTTGTACCTGTCTCGGGATTGTGTGGATCGGTCATACCCGTCCATATTTCAACGGTGGCAGTTCCTGCCTCATTATAGGTAAATATACCGACCTGCTTGATCCTCTCGTGTCCCTTTGCGTGGAACATATTTGCCTGTGCCAAAGGGTGTCTTTCATAGGGTGCATTATACCAGAAATAGTAGAAGCCTTCGCCCCATGCACCGTCAAACTGGTAGTTGTTGTCTACATTGTCGATATTCTCAAAGTCCATGATCCAGGCATCATAAAGAGAGGTATCATAATAGGACAGCCAGAAATATCCGCCGCCGTTACCCCAGCTCTCATCCCAGGAATTCTTCATAAGCCATGCACCGGGACCGGGAGGGGGCATAGTAAATGAGGAAGCGGGAACATTATCGTTCCAGCCTACACAGTAAACGGCATGATTGATGCCGGTATAGTAGCTCTGATAATAGGTAGTCGCATTAGGAATATTCTTAACGAAACCGTGATCGTGATAATAAAGAACGTATACACCGCCAAAGGTCTGGATAGCTGATTTCATCTGAGCCTGATTTCTTGCATAGATCATAACGTTTGCAAGCATATGCTGTTCAGCAACATACCGCATATCGTCTGTCATTCCCCATGCTTTATATGCACCGTAAAAATCACAGGGAGGAAGCATGACCTCGGGCATAGGACCGCACCATCTTGCAAGTGCAGAGCCTGCAATAAGTGCATTACCGCCCATATCGTGAGGAGTAGGACTGTTTGTGCCGTCAGCCCACATAGGATCGGTCAGATCCGTGGTTCTGGGTCTGTTGCCGAAGTATGCAAGTGCCGCCTCGGAATAATCAACATGAGTTGCATCAGGATTGTGACGGATATATGCAGTCTCTGCCGCCGCGATGGCAGCAAAAGCCCAGCAGTTACCCGAATATCCCTGGTCCTGTATCTCTGTGATGATAGAGGTGCCCGCCTCGTTGGTAACAGTCATACTGTTATACTCTGCAGGAAAACCTGCAACATCATCGATGATAACACCCGCCTCGGAAGCAGCCGCTTCTCTGGGGCTCTTTACCTTTTCGCCGTTTTCGTTTACGACGATAGTATCTGTGATACCGAACTCGGAGGTTGCAGTAACATCGGGAATAACAGCCATCTTTTGACGTCCGTCATCCGGTACCGTAATCTTTTCGGCAGCACTCGAGATAATGGGAGCTACAGACAGAAGCATCATGGCGACCAATACCAATGCCATAGCTCTTTTTGCGTATGTGAAAAAGCGTTTCATAATTTCCTCCCTTTATATAATGTTTTTACGGACAATGTTCCTGGTAATTATTGTAACATATAAACAAACTTTTGTCAATTTTTATTTTATATTTATTCATTTTCACTATTAGTTATTCACTATTCGTTATTCACTATTCGTTATTCACTATTCACTATTCACTAAAGAAGCGGTCTTTGATAATAGGACGTGATTTGCTGTAGCTTACCGTTATACCAAGCAAATACTATTCACTTAAACTTAAAACCAAGTGAATAGTGAATAGATAATAGTGAATAGTGAAGGTAGAAAAAGCATCCCGAAGGATGCTTTTTCATTTGATTTGATTTTATTCTACAGTAATTACATAGTAGTTATAGCTTTCGTCGTTATACTGTACACAGAATGTGTATGTACCTGCCTTGAGGTTCTTTACTGTGATAACACCGTCAACTGCCGCACTTGCCTTAAGTGCTACAGAGCCTGCTGCTCTCTTGATCTCAGCGGAGGTCTTGTATTCACCCATAGCATATCTTACGATATAGAGATCATCGATATTGCCGATGGTTACTACATTGTTAGACTGTACAAAGGTAGGAACCTTCTGCTGTACCTCGTAGGTATAGATCTTGGTGTAGCCGTCGTTATACTGAACTGCAACGGTAACGGTACCGCTCTGTCTGTACTGGATC
>JAZNKU010000135.1:0-2545 GCA_045578685.1 Eubacteriales bacterium | reverse complement strand
TCTTACCGAGGGTGTGGCTGTAGCTATACTTATAATGAATCTTTTCTCTCGTAACCTTGATCTGTGGACCAGACCAAAACTCTTCGGATACCTGCCGAAGTCTGAAAAGTAATATACATAAAACAATAAAAACATACCATAATAACTCAAAAAGGAGTTGATGGTATGTTTTTTTCTGATAAGAGAAAGATAGGGATCATAGGCTGCGGAAGCGTGGGAATGAGCTTTGCCTTTGCACTTCTGACAAGCGGACTTTGTAACGAACTTGTGCTCGTGGACAAGAACACCGACCGTATAAGAGGAGAGGCAAAGGACTTAAGCCACGGACTTGCCTATACACCCGAAAAGATGACGGTATATGCGGGAGACTATGACGATCTCTTTGATGCCGACCTTGCGGTTATATGTGCGGGAGGGCCTCATCATAAGGGAGAAACAAGGCTCGACCTTGCAGGCAGAAACACCGATATCCTTTGTGACATAGTACCCAGGATAGTGGATTCGGGCTTTAACGGAATATATATCGTAGTTACCAATCCCGTTGATGTAATGACCCGAGTTACTCTTGAGTTGTCGGGAGCTTCTCCCGAAAAGGTCATCGGCTCGGGAACCACCCTTGACAGCGCAAGGCTTCGGTTTCTTTGCGGCAGATATTTCGGTATAGATTCCCGAAATGTACATGCTTATGTGGTAGGAGAGCACGGAGACAGCGAGTTCGTCCTCTGGTCCTCGGCAATGATCGCTACAAAGAAGGTGACCGATATCATAAACGAATCAAAAGGGAAGTACTTTTTTGAGGATATGCAGTCTATCGAGGAGGAGGTTCGCCGCTCCGCATACTCTATAATAGAAGCTAAGGGCTCAACCTGTTACGGAATAGCTACGGCGCTTATAAGAATAACAAAGGCTATATACGGCGACGAAAACAGCGTGCTTACCCTATCTTCCTATCTGCAGGGAGAATACGGACAGGAGGATGTGTATATCGGTACACCCTGTATAGTCAACCGCGACGGTATAGTAGGTCACGTACGGCTCAATATGACCGACGAGGAGATGGACAAGTTCGATGCTTCCTGCGATCTGCTAAGAAGGACTTATGAGGGGCTAAGGCTACAAGGGATAAAATAAAGCAAGTCACTTGACTTGCTTTATTTTATTTATTATAAATTCCTCGGGGAGATAACCTGTAATAAATTTCTTCCATTCATCGTTATCGCAACCGTAATGGTTGGTGTCAGTTACCTCGTTGGTTTCGTTATAGCTTTGACCGTAGCCGTCACAGGAAATAAGATCATATGAGCCGTCTGTATAGTTGATTCTGGCAACCCATTCGTCATATGTAAAGTTGGGGTCGACGGCGGCTATAGTTATAACAATGCTGTCCTTGAAACGAATTTCAGAAAGCTCGGTAAGAAAATCGTCGGTGATGTCCTCGGGCAGGGTATATACGGGATTGTCTTTTTCAATAAAGTCACCGTAATAGGTCTCGCTTGTACGAAGATCGTATATCTGTACCGAAATAACCTCATCGGAAGAAATGTTGTAGTACTTATATTGTGGTATTACTATACATCCTGTAAGAGCTGCAGATGTTATCATAAGTATTGTAAATAGAGATAGGAAACGAATGAATTTCATGATTTTACTCCTTATATGGCGTTTTTGACAAGCGCCCAATTCGAATATACCTGATTGATATCTTTATCTACATCCCAAGGATATGTAAAAAGATTAAGCAGATATCTTGCGGGAGGATTGGAAAGATATTTCTTGTATTCCTTTGCAATCAGCCAGAATTCATCCTCCGTATACCTTGCGGGGAGATTTTGAAGTGTAGCTTTGAAGTCACTTTCTTTATCCTTTGGCAGATCGAGCCAACAGTTAGTTATCATCGGCTCTAATCTGATCTCGGCATTGTCAAGCTTTTCTTTATATTCGGGATGATCCTTAAAATATTTATTGATATCTCCGAGAACATCGTCGTCTACAGGCTTGATCCAATTCAGGTCCTCGTAAGAAAATTCGATACGGGGCTTCATTTTAGCGGTGAAGCATTTTTTCAGGATAGCCCACATTCCGATGAGCTGTCCCTTTTTCCAGCTGATATCCCCATCCGTGTAGTCCTCGGTTGCGATCTTAGGTTTTACAGATACCAACTGCCAATATCCCGAGCGGTATGCCGTTACAAAGTCTCCGATTTTTATTTTATCCATAGCCTTACCGCCTTTCTGAATTTATTATATCATTGTGTAAATCAAAAAGCAATAGGGAAGGGAAACACAACATACACGATTCGTGTGATGATATACACTCTGAGGGCTGATGAGATACAAAGGCGGCGAGCCGCCTTTGATGATATACCATCTTTCTTGGTTTCATTATATCATGAATTCGATATTTTTTTAAGTGAAATATTCGGCTTACGCCGAATGTGAAATAATTTCCTTGCGGAAATTGTGAAATATCTCCCGCCGCCTACGGCTTTGGTCGATGTGAAATGAAATTTGCCCACATTCGCGCCAGCGAATATTTCACATTTGCG
>JAZNKU010000134.1:0-3690 GCA_045578685.1 Eubacteriales bacterium | reverse complement strand
CGAACAAAGGCTACGTACTGGCCTCTATTGGCATCCCAATGTACGGTGTTAAGGGTATCAAAGTAGCAACCACCCGTGGATGCGGGGTTACCCATCATCTTGACTTCGTTGGGCCAGAAGGGGAAATGGTTACCTAAGCCGCCTCTGGAATATTCAAGGAAGAGTCCGTCACCCCACTGTCCGTAGATACCCTTTATACGCTGGTGGTCCGCAACCGCAGGATTGGTATCATAGAACACAAAGAGGTTATCGGGGCGGATATCGTCAACCGTTACGATGTTGGAGGGCTGTCCGCCGTACATATTGGTTGTTAGCTGAGGACGGGTCCAAGTAAGACCGTCGGTAGATTCGATATAGCAGATGCGTCGGATATCATCGGTTGCCTTGTAGTACATACGGTATGTACCGTCGGGCATACGGGTGATGTTGTGGTGTACGGTGTCACCCTCCTCGTACTGCTTGTCAAACTTAAATACCTCTTCCTCCTTAACGGGAGTTTCGATATTGATAACGGCGTCACTCATATCAGCATTGATAAGATAATCGTCAAGGAAGAGCTGACGCTCGGAACCGACTTCTAATATCTCATCGAAATCAAAGGCCTTATCCATAGAAAGAATAACATAATAGCTATAACTCTCATCATCGTACTGTACACAGAAGGTATATGTTTCCTCTGAAAGATCGGATATTGTTATCTTTCCGTCAACTATTGCATCGGGTTTGATTACCTTACTGCCGGGGGCGCGCTTGATCTCTGCGGAGGTGGCATATTCGCCCTCTGCGTATCTTATCATCACAAGTCCGTCGAGGTTGCCGAAGGTTATGGATGTTTCGTTCTGCTCTACAGTGGGGGTTTTCTTTGTTACGTCATAGTGGAATACCTTAACGTAGCCGTTGTTGTACTCAACAATGATGGTTACTCTTCCCTCCTCACGGTACTGGAGCAGATAACTTTCTGCGTCCTTGATTACCGCTTTGTTGGAGAAGTTTCTTGCTCCCGCTGCTCTCTTTGTGTCACCAGGGGTGTAATACTCGCCGTAGGCAGTACGGATAACCTTGACGTCGGGGATGTTTGATACCGTTACCTGCAATCCATTAGTGGTGAATACAGGCTCGTCAACCTCGAGATTCTCGTGGAAGATATGCTCGCTTCCGTCATTGTATCTTACAAGAACGGTATGCATACCAGGGTCAGAAACGGTGTATGTGTAGTTATGCTTACCTGCTATCTTGTTGGGTGTTATACGTACAATATAACCGTTATCCTTAATTTCATCATAACTGTTATACTGACCCTTTGCAATAAAGAAGTCCTTGGCATCATAGAGACCGTCAACGGTTATCTTGACACCGTAGGTATCTACGGTAGGAGTGAACTTGGTCATATTGATGGGCAGAATATAGTTTCTGCCGTCGTTCATACGTACCCAGATAGAGTACACACCGCCGTCGGGAAGGTCGTATACGAAGTTACCGTCAACAGTGTTCTTTGCAATAACAGAACCTGACAGTGCCACATTACCCTCAGCATTACGTATCTCGGCGGTTGTGGTATAAGTACCGAGAGCAAAGCGGGCGTCCTTGATATATTCTGCATTGGTTATTGTTATTGTGTAGTTATCAACAGAAAGCTCGGGCTTGGGTAATGCGGGAAGCTCTCTTGTCTCTGTTCCACCGCAAACCGAGCAGTTTCTGCGTTCCTCACCTGCTTCTGCATCGGTAGGTTCTTTGACTATCACCCAATCACCGTAGGAATGATCCTTAAGCGGCAGGTCTACGCCATAGAAATCGCCGCAATCGCAGATATAGAGTGCAAAGCCATAGTCAGTACAGGTGGATTCCTCGAGAATCTCCTCGGTATAGCTGTGATCACCCTTTTTACCCTCTGCAATTCTTGTGTCAGAGGTACCGCAGCCGTAATCACAGTATGCGGTTTCTGTACCGTCGGCAGAACAGGTTGCGTCATTGTTATATACATAGCTTGTATAGCTATGCGGGAACATTGTACCCTCTGCAGTTCTTGTATCAGAAGTACCGCAGCCGTAGTCACAGTATGCGGTCTTGGTACCGTCGGCAGTACAGGTAGCATCGTCATTATATACATAGTATGTATAAGCGTGGTCAACTACAGGAAGAGTCTCGTTTTTCTTTGCACCGCAGTTACAGAACAGTATCTTGTATCCGGATCTTGTACAGGTGGGCTCGCGCAATATTTCTTCCCTTGTATATCTGTGACCGGCAGAGCCCTCGTCAACTACCGTATCGGTCTCACCGCAGATTTCGCATATTGCGGTCTTTGTACCGTCCTCGGTACAGGTATAGTTATTATCGGAAATATAGTCTGTAAATATATGATCGCATACAATAAGCTCATATTCAAAGTTATTGTTTACGGCATAGGTATGGGCATAAGAGTTTTCGTAACAGTATATGAAGGGACTGTAGTAGTTAAAAGCATCAATGCTGATGCTATTAACAGACTCAGGAATAGTAAAGCTCTCTGTATTCCAAAAGCCGTAAAAGGCATAAGCACCTATATAGGTAACACCTTCGTCGATCACAACAGCTTTGATGTGATCCTTAATAGGCTCCCAGGGGAGGTTGGTTTCATATTGGAAAAAGAAGTCATTGTAGCTGTAATTATACATTTTGCCTGTTCCGCTTATCTCAAACACACCTGTTTCGGTATCGAGAGTCCAGGTAAGGCCAGCGCCGCAGGGACCTGTTTCGGTCTTGCGGGGTATTATATCATAATAATATGTGGTATCGTTTTGTAATGCATACTCATAGGCATAAGAGTACATATAGCACATAATTTTTGTAGTGCGGTATGCAAACGCAGACTCACCTATGCTTGTAACCGATTCGGGGATGAGTATAGTTTTAAGAGATTCACAGCCTCTGAATGCGTCGCTGCCTATATTTGTAACAGATTCGGGAATAGTAACGTCCGAAAGATTCATACATTCCTCAAACGCACCTGCTCCGATGCTTACAACAGAATCACCGATGGTTATATTCTTAAGAGAAAACCCCCAGTAGAAGGCACTATTACCTATACTTTCAACCGAATTGCCAAAGATAACGTTTTCGATTTCAGTACACTCTGCAAATGCACAGTCACCTATGCTTGTAACCTCATCGCCGAGCTTAACTGTCTTTATATACTCTGCGTAGTTATACCAAGGGGCTGATCCTACGCTGTAGTCATACATATCCCCCGTTCCCGAGATATCCAGCACTCCGGTTTGTATGTTAAGTGTCCAGGTAAGACTGTCTCCGCAGGTACCTGAATAGTCTTCTGCTGACAGTGTGAGACCACTCACCGATATTGCTGATATGATCATAATCAAGGACAACAATAAGGATAATATTTTTTTCATGATATAGCTCCTTTCGTTTGTTAATATTATGTACATATTCATTATACACCCGAATAATAGAAATGTCAAATTTTTCTTTTTACACGGATTGTTTACGAAGTAAAGTGTCTGTATCAGCAGATTGATGAATTTTTCATCATTTTTTATAAATCAGAAAAGCACCTCGGTGAGGTGCTTTTGTTGTTGAATGTTCTTATTCAGCGGCGGTGTCGTCTGTTGCTTCAGCCTCAGGCTCGGTGAACAGTGCCTCGGTGCCTGTAGCATTATAGATACAAACGTCGTCGGGGAGCATTACATAAGCCAT
>JAZNKU010000133.1:0-3895 GCA_045578685.1 Eubacteriales bacterium | reverse complement strand
GTGACCGCCTGCACCGTTGTATACTCCGGAAATGAAGGACATTACCGAGTTGTCGGCGGAGGTCAGTGCGTCAATAACGGTGTAGATCGCATTAACCAGGATCATCGGGCTTACCATAGGAATGGTAACCTTCCAGAATGTTTCCCAAGCGGACGCACCGTCGATATCACAGGATTCATAGATCGCGGGAGATACCGACTGGAGACCTGCAAGGAAGATAAGCATCTGTACACCGGAACGGTTGATGATGTCGTAAATGTTATTCATTATCTGAACAACATAGTCAACAAGCTCTGTACCGACCTTCATGGAGCTGAACATCCACTGAATATCGGTGGCGTTAACGATAGCGTTTACCGTATCGGTTCCCGAGCCCGTGTCTATCGACGAGGTGGTGTTCTGCATGTACTCACTTAATGAGTTGGATGCGTCGATCTTGTCGATAAGACCTGTACAGAGAATAACGGGAATGAAGAAGATCGCACGGAACACTGCGCGTCCCATCATCTTCTGGTTGAGAAGCACTGCCATAAACAGAGAGAAGATTACGATAGCGGGTACATCAAAGAGAAGGTCCTTGATACCTGTTACCAGCTCTCTTGTAAAGTTAGGATCAACAAAGAGTGCTTCGTTGTAGTTTGCCCAGCCTACAGGGATAAGACGGAAGCCGCCACCCTGCAGGGTCTTTACCTGTCCAAAGCTGAACTTGATGGAGTCGATAATGACGGGTGCGTAAATAAAGAACAGACCGATGATGAAGGGGGCGAGGAAGAGCCAACCGCTTCTTGCCTTTCTGGCATCCAGGGAAGCACCGCTTACACGATGCTTCTTAGGCATACCGGGAGCCGGTTTGTTACCGGGAGGAAGCATAGTTACATTTTTAGCCATTATTCAATTCCTCCCTTCTTACATTTTTACGTAGCTTACAGCGTCGATAGTCTGACCGTCAACGCTTACAGCAAATCTGTTGTAGTTGAGTACGAATACGGTGCCGTCCTCGTAAGTTACACGAACTACGGTGCCGTCGTTGATCACATACTTAACAGCGTTCTCAGCCTCAAGCTCCTCGGCTGTGAGGGTAGAGGTGATAAGACCTGCGTTAGCGTCATCGCTGTCGTCCTCAAGAGCTGTATCTACCGTAGTACCAAGACGCTTAGCAAGAGCCTCAGCCTTTGCAAGCTTATCTGCGAGAGCCTTAGCTGCTGCAGCCTCTGCCGCCTTTGCCTCCTCTACAGCCGCAACATCCGCTGCAAGCTCGGAGTCCTCGGGGATACGGTTAGCTGCGATGAACTCGTGATCTACTATCTTCTTTGTCTGGAGTGAGCCAAGGATCTCATTGAGCTTACCGTAGGTATCTACCAGGTCGTCGAACCAGATATCGTATGCTACGGAATAATACTTGGAGAGCTTGTCATCCTCCTTAAGAAGAGGTGTGTTGTCATAGGAAAGTGTAAAGTAAGGAAGCGAACCGTTCTCGATCATCTTAAGAGTCTCAAAGTCCATATCGCTCGCCATGTTGGTAGGAGCACCTGCAAAGTTTACACATCCGTGGAGAACCATACCGATAAAGGGTACACTTCTCGCTGCCTTAGTATAGTTGCTGGAATCAAGGGCTACATTGAGGATAGTATCTGCATACTTCCAGGTATAAGCGTTACCCTTATCCACCATTACGCTGTTATATTCGCCTGCTGCCTTCTCGAGGAGCTGTGCAACAAGCTGCTTGGAATCCTCACGGTTGTAAGAATCCTTCTTGTCAAAGTCGGAGTTAAGATCAGAACCGAGAGTTGAGAAGGAGATACCGCTCTTTCCGAGCTCGGTCATATCCTCGTTGATTCCGTCATAGAACTTCTCAAAGGATGCAGGAGATACACAGATAAGACCTGTGATTACCGTCTGCTGGAGAGAAGCAAAGTACTGACGCTTCTGAGTATATCTGTTGTCGATGGACTTAACGGCATCCTTGGAGATTTTATAGCCGTCAAATGACTCGTCCTTTGCGGAGTAGGAGAAATCGAACTCGGGATAAAGGGTGATGCCCTTTTCCTCTGCATACTTAGCAAACTCGGTGTAACCCTCGTTGCCGCCTACTGCCTTTTCAAACTCAACGCCTGTGGGAACGCTGGGGTCGGACATACCGCCGTTTGCAAAGCCTGCAAGACGGAAGTTGATGTTGTTGACACCCTCGGCGGAGAGCTCCTCGTACATTGTCTTGAGGTTATCAAAGGTTGTGAGAGCCTCGGTAACAACTGTGGGGAAGGAGAGGAAGGAGGAATCCTTATCTATCGCACCGAAGGACTCGATGTAGAGAGGAATATCCTTTTCTGCTTCTGTGATAGGCTTGAGGATCTCCTGCTTGATGAGGTAATCCTGATAAGCCTTAGCCATTCCGACATAGCTTACAGGATAGTAGTCATCCTTTGTCATGCCAAGAGACTCTGCCTTCTGGTCGTCTGTGAGCATTACTATACGGATACGGTAGCTTCCTGTGTACTTACGGTTGGAAACTATTGTCCATACCTTGTCATCACCTACCGAGATAGAGTCGGAAAGGTTATAGGAGTCGGAAGGACGGGGATAGAACTCGGTGTAAACGGAGTTGTATCTGTGGAGGTTGCCGCCGTGAGAGGTAGTGATGGATGCAAGAGCATCACCCTCCTCGATAATAGCGAAGTAGCCTCTGTCCTCGGTAAGAGGTGTATACTGATCAACTACCGATACCTCGTGCTCGGGGATGACCTCGCCGGTCTCCTCGTCGGTCGTTTCGGGAATGACCTCTGTCTTAAAGGAAGCTGACTGGCCTACATAGTTCTCAACGACACCGTATACGGGAAGTCTCATTGTCTCGGACTTAACGGTGGTGATCTCGTGGTAAGCGTAGTCTAAGCCGTATACCTTACCGGTGATGGTACCGCCCTCGGTCTTGAGCTGCTGGAAATCAAACAGAGCTCCGGAGCCGTCGGGGATGAAGGTATAACCTGTATAATCGCTGCTTCCTGCACCGAAGTAGGGAAGCATTCTTACATATACTAACTGATACTCGTCCTCGTCGAAACGGATACCGTTTGCGGGGAGTCTTATCTGGAGTCCCTCTTCGTCAAGATAGTACTCAAGAGCCATCTTGAAGAGAGGAGGAGCCTTCTGTGTGGAGGTATAGCGTGTGAGCTGGTGGTCCTCCTCCAGAGTAGCAAAGGTGTACTCGGGACAGTAGCTCTTGATGTAGGTCTCCATCTCCTGGATCTCACGGGTGGAGGCCTCTGTATCAAATACGTAGATAGCCATTTCCTCGGTTACGGGGAAATCCTCCTGCATCTCTCTGACCTCACGGACAGAAAGTGTGGTGTCAAAGGGATCCTTCAGTACGTAGTAGCCCTCGGTACTGAACTTGTTTTTGATACGGTTGGAAAGGTCGCTTGCGTCGATGTGAGTCTTGATAAGCTCTTCGTATCTGGACTTCTCTATCTGCATGGGAACGAGGAATCTAACCTCCTCGTCACCGAGAGAATACTCGACACGGAGACCGTTCTTTAAGTTCTTTACCTTGATCTGGTTCTTTTCGCAAGCCTCTGTGTAGCTGAACATAGAGGTCTTGGTACCGGTACTGTCAGAGTAACGGATCTCAAGCTGGGACATAAGCTGACGCTTAACGTCCTCGGATGAGGGAGAACCTGCAAGGTCATAGGGGTTGGTAAAGAGAGTCTGACCTGTTGTAAGGTTCTTGACTGCTACTTCACCGGTATACTCGTCACAGTAAAGAGCGTAACCGAAAGCCTCGGTCTTCTTTACCATTGCGTTGAGCTTTTCGTCTGCGGTGCTGAACACACTGCCTGCAGCGAGGTAGTTGAAGGTATCTTCCTCTTCAGCTTCCTCACCTTCTTCGCCTTCTTCACCCTCA
>JAZNKU010000132.1:0-1599 GCA_045578685.1 Eubacteriales bacterium | reverse complement strand
TCTGCCGCGTGTCTTACCTCCTCGTCGGTAGCATCCTCTCTGCCCCAACGGATGTTTTCGGAAACCGTACCTGCAAAGAGTTCACTCTTCTGCAGTATATACGCCGCCTTACCGCGGAGGGTATCAAGGTCATAGTCACGGACGTCTATACCGTCCACAAGCACCTGTCCCTCGTTTACATCGTAAAAACGGGTGATAAGATTGACAAGCGAGGTCTTGCCCGAGCCTGTTGCTCCCAAGATGGCGACATATTCTCCGCCCTCTATCTTGAGGTCAACATCATTAAGAACAGGACGACCCTTGGTACCGGGATAATGGAAACTTACGTTCTTAAATTCAACGCTGCCCTCTCCTTCGCTCTGCTTTACTTCACCGTTTGCTATCCTTGGCTCACACTTAAGAACCTCACGGATACGGCGTGCGGATGCGGATGCACGGGTTATACTTTGGAAGGACATGGATATCATCATAAGCGACATCATGATGATGGTAACATAGTTTACCGCCGCCATGATCTTACCTACCTCAAGAAGTCCTGCCTGAACCTGAAGGTTACCGATAAGAATGACTGCAACAACGCTGAAGTTGAGAACTATAGACATTATGGGCGCTACCTTGGAGATAAGGGTCATGACCTTAAGATTTGTGTCACGAAGGTCAGAGTTAGCTTTGTCAAATCGCGCTATCTCGTGATCCTCGCTGACATATGCTTTGACAACTCTTGCACCGCCTACGTTCTCTTGCATCACTGCGTTGACATTGTCAAGCTTGGTCTGCACCTGATCAAAAAGGGGCTTCGCCTTCTTAAGTATTATGATCACCGCTATCACCTCAATAGGCAGAGATACGGCAAGAACCAAAGCAAAGCTTACATCAAGGGTAAGTGCCATAACCAAACCTCCCGCAAAAAGCAGAGGTGAACGCACGAACATACGCAGTACCATGGCAAGAAAGTCCTGACACATGGTTATATCGTTGGTGAGTCTGGTAATAAGTGAGCCGGTGGTGAACTTGTCTGTCTGCTCTATGGACAGGCTCATAACCTTACTGAACACCGCATTACGCAGATCCGAGCCGAAGTTAAGTGCCGCATAATTGGCAAAATAACCGCAGGCGATACCGCATGCTCCGCCGATAAAGGTGAGTATGATCATACGAAGACCCAGCTCCCAGATAAGCGGCATATTACCTGCAACAACACCCTTGTCAACTATCTGTGACATTAGGGTAGGCTGCATAAGATCTATCATGACCTCCCCTACCATAAAGAGTGGAGCCAATATGGCAAAGAACAGGTAAGGCTTTACATATGCAGAAAGCTTTACCTTGCGCTTTGATCTTTCCTTTATGCTTTTAATTATCATCGGCAATATTCTCCCTTACCTTATACAAAAGTACTGTAAGCAGGTTTATCTCTTCCTCGGTCAAGCCCTTGGCGGCGTTTTCCTCAAGATATAATATCGCTTCGTGTCCTCGGTCATGGATAGCTCTGCCCTTATCGGTAAGATATACACGGGTACGGCGGGCATCCATAGGATCGGCCTTTCTCTCGATATAGCCTTCATTTTCCAGCTTGGCAAGAGCCACGCTTACCGTAGG
>JAZNKU010000131.1:0-2763 GCA_045578685.1 Eubacteriales bacterium | reverse complement strand
GTGGTATTTTACCACTATTTCCAAGATAGCTTTACGATTTACAAAAAGTTCATAACTTTTTTCGCAAAAGGGGTTGCATTTTCTAAAACGATATGCTATACTATCCAAGCAATCGACACAAGGCCTGTTGGTCAAGCGGCTAAGACGCAGCCCTCTCACGGCTGAATCGGGGGTTCGATTCCCCCACGGGTCACCAAAACAAAAGAACACACCATCTGGTGTGTTCTTTGTTTTTTGCAGACAAACATATCGGGTGATTTGATCCGCAGAATGATATGCGATTATGGCAGCGGGTCCGACCCGCGGGGAATCGAACCCTGAGAGGGCATTTGGCGTAGTGAAAGCTGCCGGTGGCAGGTTTCACAGACAAATGATGCGTAGCTTTGCGAGCAGCAAAGCAAGCAGTGGAGATTTGCAAAGCAAAGCTTCTTCCTCCACGGGTCACCAAACAAAAATCCGTTCTCGCAAGAGAGCGGATTTTTTGTTTTGTATTACTCATTATTCATTAAACGCACAGAAGGATTTTTAAATAAATAATTTGACATAATAAAGCGGTATATATTGTAATACTTAACATCTTGAAAAACGCTGACAAAAATGATATAATATACTGTAAAACTATTTTCAGTGAGGTAAAAGCATTGGCATTGACCTTCAGAGGCGGGGTATCTATCCCGCAGGATAAAAGTACAGCAATTAAAGAAACTCGTATATTCGATACACCTGATACAGTATATATACCCATTTCTGAGAGCGGTGTTCCGACCGTTAAGGAAGGGGACAGGGTGGATATCGGTCAGGTCATAGCGGCTTCTGATAAGCATTGTTCTGTACACGCAAGCGTTTCGGGTACCGTTATCGCAGCAGACGAAAAGAAGATAAGGATCGCAAACGATTTTGAGAATCGTTTATCAAGGGATATAAAGCCCTACGACGGTTCCTTTGAAGATCTTGAGCTCAAAGATATTGTTGATACTCTCCGTCGTGCGGGTATACCTATATATGAGATCATAGAGGCATCAAGCGGCAGGGTTGATACCCTTATTGTCAACTGTGTTGAGAGCCAGCCTTATCTGACGGCAGTATACTCTCTGCTTGCCGAAGAGAGTGACGCGGTGATCGGAGGTATGAAGATACTTCTGAAAGCCCTTGGGCTTAGGGTCGGTGATATCGCTATAGCGGAAAACAAGCCTGATATTATAAGGCTGATACGCCGGAAGCTCGGGGATGGAGGTTATGCCGATATTAAGACTGTAAGCTCACGGTATCCTCAATCTGACGAGCGTCAGCTTGTTTATGCTGTTGTGGGAAAAGAGATTCCCTTAGGCAAATCACCTGTAGACATGGGTTGTGCCGTTGTTGATGCCCGTGACTGTGCCGATGTTTACAACGCCTTTGTATACGGTATGCCTCTTATAAACCGAAGCGTTGCCGTATGCGGTGATCTTATAAAAGAGCCCGCCTGTGTTCGCTGTCCCATCGGAACCTCCTTCGGTGAGCTTATCGACTTCTGCGGCGGCACGGAGAAAAAGACGGAAAATATCATCAACGGCGGTCCTATGAACGGACAAAGGGTATCGGATACTGATACACCCGTCACCAAGGATACCGTAGCCCTGCTTGCGGTTTCAGATAATTCCTATAGACAGTCGGCAGCATGTATTCGTTGCGGCAGGTGTGTAAGTGTTTGTCCGATGAAGCTGTTACCTAACTATCTTGCAGCCTTTGCAGGTGAAGGCAAATACGATCTCTGCGAAAAATATGATGTTATGAGCTGTATTGAATGTGGTGTCTGCAGCTATGTATGTCCCGGCAATATGCCGATAAGTGCTCTTTGCCGTGAGGCGAAAGAGAATATAATCGAAAAGGGAGGAACTGATAATGAAGGATAATAAAATGCTTCTTAATGGATCTCCCTATATAAAGCAAGGCGACACCGTCAGAACTATAATGCTTGATGTTGTTATAGCTCTTGTTCCCGCCGTTGTGTGGGCTGTATATATCTTTGGTACCCGCACTCTGACGGTTACAGCAGCTTCGGTCATATCGTGCGTGTTATTTGAATATCTTTTTCAGATCATAACTAAGCGTCCTGTGACAGCTTACGATCTTTCTGCGGTAGTTACGGGCATGCTTCTTGCATTTACTCTGCCTGTAGGCGTACCGCTATGGATACCGGTTGTGGGCGGTTTTGTTGCGGTGGTTTTGGTAAAACAGCTTCTGTCTATGGTTGGCAAAAATATTATAAATCCCGTTCTTATTGCAAGAGTGGCACTATGTCTTGTTTTCCCTGACAGTATGAACGGCTATGTACCGCCGCTGGGAGACAAGCTCGGTGCATTTTCCGTTAATGCCGTAGATGCAGTGGCGGGGGCAACACCCCTTGCTTCTCTTAAGGAGGGAATAACGCCCGATATCGGTATATTCGATCTCTTTATCGGTAATATGTCCGGATGTATAGGCGAGATATCCGCTATGCTTCTTATCATTGGCGGACTATATCTGCTTATCCGCCGTGTTATCACATGGCATATTCCCGTGGCTTTCCTCGGAACCGTAGCAATACTGACCTTTATGTTCCCTCAGGCACAGTCTGTGCAGGCATATGAATTTATGCTTACAGAGCTCTTCTCCGGTGCTCTGGTGCTGGGTGCTGTCTTTATAGCGACAGACTACGCGAGCTCTCCCGTCACCTCGACAGGCAGACTTATCTACGGTATCGGCTGCGGTGTTATAACCGTATGCATCAGATACTTTGCACCT
>JAZNKU010000130.1:0-11311 GCA_045578685.1 Eubacteriales bacterium | reverse complement strand
AAAGTAAGATAGTCCCCTTAGGATACTATCTTTCGTAAATGAATCAAAGCCATGCAAAAAGCCCCTATCTTTTGATTGGGGCTAAGAGTGCTGACAAACTCGGTCTAATGCAAGCGACTTATAACAATAAAAAGAAAATTTGAAATAGATAAAATAAAAGTTATAACGGCAAGGGAAACATCGAATTTCCCTTGCCGTTGCTTGCTTTTTTTGAAATCCTTCCCTGTCGTACTTAGTACGCCGACGAAAAGGATTTCGAAAAATATCCACTTCGTTTCTCAGCCTCTGGTCAGTTTGATGACTTTGTCATCAAACTGAGAAAACCGACGAAGCGGTTTTCTCAGTCTTTTTAAGATGTAGGCGGCTGTGCTGTACTCACGGGACTGAAATAATCTGCCAAGTCTGAACGCTGAAATATTGCTGCTGCCTCGGCTCTGGTACAGGTATCCCTCGGACGCAGCATACCGTCGTCCCCGTAGAGTATGGGCTTTATCTCTCCCGGTCCTCTGCAATATTCGGAATCAAACACCTCCACCGCAAAGTGCATAGCATCATAAGCATAATCGGAAATATCATCCACATCCGAAAACGACTTGATTCCTCCCTTGATATGATATGCTCCCAACCAATATTTAACCTCGTAGTCTCTGAACACGGCGTTGTATATAAGGGTCACAAGATCCTGCCTGGTAACAGGCAGACCCACGCCAAACTCGGTGCGGCTGATACCCTTGGTATACCCCTTTCGGTACATCCATTCCACCGCATCGGCATACCACGCTCCCGAAGTAACGTCAGCAAAGCTGTAGGTGGTATAGCTCTCGTCGGCTTTAAGATATTTGTAAAGTATCATTGCCACCTGCTCACGGGTCAAGGGTGAGTTTGGATCAAACCGATAATTACCCATACCCTCTATAAATCCCCGACCGAAGCAATACTGAATGCCTGAAAGATACCAAGCTCTCGGCATGAGATCGTCAAAGTAGTTCTGTACGAGAATGATATCAGGTGCATCAAAGGGTGTCCAAGTTGCCGTTTTGGAATATGCCGAGCGTACCGAATCTGTCCACAGCTCGGAGCTTGCGGGATAGAATATCTCGCCATTAAAGTCCTTTAAGGTATTGCCCTTTACCTTCGGGGGCTTACCGTAAAAGGTCATTTTCTCTAAGCTGTCACAGCCCTTAAACAGGTTGTCCCCTATCTCCCGTATTCCCTCGGTGAAGTTGAATTCTTTAAAGGAAACACATCCCTCAAAGGCATTGTCCTTTAAAGTTCTGACGCTTTGCCCAAGATCAAGGATTTCAAGCGATGCACAGCCTTCAAAGGCGTGCTCGCCTACCGCCCCCACGTATAAATCCACCGAGCGAAGCGAAGCACAATTCTTGAAGGCATATGGGGATAGTTCTTCGATATACCCATACGATACGAAATCGGTAATAGAACTGCAGCCCTCAAAGGCATTGTTACCGATACTGCCAATAGAACTGCTGTACAGCAGATCAACAGAATTTATATTTTCACAGTTATAAAAAGCATATGTACCTATGGAGGATACGAACATTATCTTCACTGTTTTGATATCGTATCTCCAGATCGCCGTAGGAGAGGTGGATCTGCCGCCTGCAAGCCTATAGTCGGGCATTTGGCTCTTGCCGTTACCTCTAACGGTAAGCTTACCGTTGACCGGGTCAAAGATCCATTTGATCCCGTCCTCCTCCACCGTAAGCTCCTCGGGAGAGTAGGTGTCAACTCCGTGGGAAAGTGCGATATTGTATATATCCTCATTTGAAAGATAGCCGTATTTATACGAATCGGATACCGAATATAAGTGCCAGCCGTAGTCGCCCTTTACGTAATGATAAAATCTGTCGGCATAGTATTCTGACGAAAAACGGAAGCAAAGATCGCCTATGTAATACTCGTAAGGCTCAGGGGTTACGGTATCACCCTTAACCGCCAATATAACTACCCTGCCCTTTCCGTATGAGCCGTAGTCGCATACTATCACAACGTCATCTATTGAAATATCCGTATTATAGACGTACTTCCATTTTATCGAATCAAAATTATATTCATCCTCTACAGCAGACACGGGAAGTGACGTGATAAGTAACAGCATAGAGAGTATGATCAATAATATACCGTGGAGCTTTTTCATAATATACCTCCTATATAAGATCTCCGGTTGTGTATATATAAGTACACAACCGGAGGTAGGTTTACTACAAAATGTTTTATTTTGCGTTGGTAAAGCCAAGCGCCTCTATACCTACATCGCAGAAGCTATGAAAGATAGAATCATAACCCTTGAGAGCGGAGGCGATATGCTTTGTCAGGGTAGCACTAAAGGCCTCGTAATCGCTGTCCTGTCCCGAGAAGGTATTCATCATAAAGGGAGTGTCGTAGCTGTATGCTTTAAGATTCATCATTCCCCAGTCGGCACATACCTTACGGTAGTTGGCATACTGATATACCGAATACTCGCAGAATACCGCATCACGGGGCAGAGTGAGATCAAAGGTCAGATAGGGTGAACCGTCGGGAGCTGTCTTGCCGTAAGAGAAATCAAATCTGCCTTCTTTTGCATCATAATAAATATAATACAGCTCGGTGGACTTATCCGCCGCCTTAGTTTCTTTGAGAATATAATAGGTTCCGTCGCCGTTAGCAGTAGAGTTCTTAAGCATATAATGGGTCAGTTTGTGAAAATCAGACTTAAACACGTCCTTGTTACAGCGTGTACATACGCCGTTGGTGGTAGTATGACCCAATGCCTTTGCGATCTCCCGTCCGCAGGTACGGCATACAGAAGCTGTGGTACAGGTAGGCGGGTCGCAGTCGTGAGGTGCGCTGACCGGCCAGATACCGCCGCAAAGCTTACAAACTCTGGGGCCGTTACACACAAGATCGGTATAATCGTGCTGAGGTGTATCGGCTGACTTTGCTCCGCAGACCGAGCAGACCATAGGCTTACCGCATCCCATAAATACGTAATCGTGGCCGTCCTCTCCGAAGGACATCTCAAGACCGCAGTGCGAACATACTCCGCCCTCGGCACAATCGTAGCTTGCAAAATAATGACCCTTCGCCAAGCCTTCGGTCATACCGCACTCGGTACATACAGAGCGCTCGGTACAGTCAGTCGAAGAAAAGCTATGCTCGTGATCTGCGTATAAATATTTTTCAAGATAAACCCTTAATATCTGGCAGGTCTGGGCACGGGTGAGCTGACCTGTGTAATCAAGATTTCCGTTGCCTGTACCGCTTATGATGCCCGAGGACACCATATACTCCATAGACTCCTTTGCCCAGGTGGGACATGTACCGTTATATCGGTCAAGTATTCCCTCCTCTACCGTTACCTTGTCACCTTGGTACTCCATAAATTTATGCATTATAACGCAGGTCTGGGCACGGGTAAGAGTTTCGTTAGGTAAAAACTTATTGTTTGCATTGCCGCCTGCCACATTGGTGGATATACCTGCAATGCCGTTGGTAACAGCCCACGCAACGTAGGGATAATACCAATTGCCTTCCTTTACGTCAAGGAGCTCGTCGATATGATAACCCGAAAGATCCTCGCCCGATATATTGGCAAGCAATGTGACAAGCTGCGCCTTGTTCAAAAGACTTTGGGGAGAAAATCTGTCCTCACTCATACCGTTGACTATACCGTTTGCATAGCAGAAGGTGATGGGCTCGTAAAACCAATGATCCACCCTTACGTCAACAAAGGGAAGCTGCTCTCTTCCTACGTATACGTCCTCTACCGCAGATATGGGGAAACTAACGGCAGAAAGGATGCAGCACAGAGTAATGAATATAATTAATGCTTTTTTCATTGCCGTCTCCTTAATACTTAATATATTTGAATCCGAATACGTCAATACCCTGGCCGGATACGGCAGATATAAGGGCATCCACGGCATCGGCGGTGTCGATTATACCGTAGGAGGACTGAAGTTCAAACCAAACTTTCATGGACGGGTCTCCCGTATAGGAATAGAGGCTGAAGGTGGTGTTGTACTTTACCTTTGCGGGGTCGATATAGCCGTAGCCCGAGCAGACTACCTCCTCACCCTTGACGTAATATGTATTGTATCTGTAGGTGTTTGACACCTTGGGTACAAGTATCTCCGTCATAACATAAGTACCGTCGGCGGCGATATAACGTATATGGGAAAAGGTGAAACTGCCGCTTGCACCCTCGTAGTATACACTGCCTAAGCCCATATCTCCGTTGAGATATTCAAACTCGGCGCTGAGTGTTCCGTTGCCCTTGCCGTCCTTATGGGAGTTTGAGTAAACGCGCTCCTTTACCTCGTGGAGAGGAGATTTGTAGACGTACTTATCGCACATAAAGCAATAACTGGAATATTCGGAGGTGGCATGGGGTATCGTAGGTCCGGTTACCGCACCGCAACGCACGCAATGCTCGGGATCGATACAGGTAGCATCCATAACAAGATGGTTTAGCGGCTGTGGGGAAACCTCTGCACCGCAACGCTGACAGCTATCCGCAGTTACACAGTTTAATTTTGTACAGAGATGTCCGAGAGGAAGGGTCAGTGCCAAGCCGCACTTAATGCAGGCAGAGGGGTCTGTACAGCTTGCCTCGCTGAAACTATGTACACAGTCACCGTATCTGTAGTCGGTGGTATATACCGTCAAAAATCTTGCCGCCTGAGCTCTTGTGACGGTAACACGGGGTGCAACGGTAGTCTCGGTCATACCTGACATAAGTCCTGCGCTGATAAGATATTTTACCCCTTCCAGCGCCCAATCGGGGATAGTATCTGCATCGGTATATCGGTCAAGAACGCTATCGCTTATACTGATCTCATAGTTCTTTGATTTCATATACAGACAGAGCATCCTTGAAAGCGACATACGGTCTATTGCTCTGCCGGGTGAAAACTCGGTATCCGAGGTACCCGATACTATGCCGCTGTTATATGCCCAGGCAACTGCACCGTAATACCAATGAGAGGGTTTTACATCGGTAAAACAGTCTACCTCATATGCGGAGGTGTCAACTCCCTCCACGTTTGCAAGCATAGTAACAAACTGGGCACGGGTGAGCTTGGTGTTCGGAGCAAAGCTATCCTCGTCCATACCGCTGATTATCTTATTGATATAGCAAAGCTCTACCTCATCGGCAAACCAATCGCTTTTCTTCACATCGGTAAAGGGAAATCTTCCCTCCATCGACACTATCGTCTCTTGTGCCGAAATATTCAAGGCGAAAACAGAAATAAGTGTAGTTAAAATAATCAGTATTCCGACCGTTCTTTTCATTATATTCTCCTTTCGGTATATCAATAAAACGAGATGAATCCGATATCACGTACGCTTCCGCCCTCGTAGAGGTTCTTAAGCATAAGATTGCATACGGTTATCATATAGCGGGTCACACCTCTGTATGCCGTTTCCTGTCTGTAGGAAATTGAGTGATCGAAGTCATAGTACAAGGATACGGCAAGGTTGGTATCATAGGTATACTTTGACGGAGTTACGGGAACGAAATTATGATAATAATATCCGTCGGCAAAGGTTATACTCTGCATAACATTATCCCGATTGTCTCTCCGATCAAATCTGATGTTCGATTTATAGCAATTTATAACGGTACCGTCGGCATAGATTATATTGGTTTCCATCCTGAACATACCGTTATATGCGGTAAGCGTAGTTATACGTATCTCGTCATCGGAGGGCACCTCAACATACTGTATATAGCTGCCGGGACCGTTCTCTACCTTTGAACCCTTTTCTACTATAAAATAGCTTGCTTTTGCCGCAGGGTTATGATCGTAAAAGATATATTCTCCGCAATATCTGCATTTTCCGCCCTCGGAACCCACATAGTGTTCGCTTTTTGTTCCCTCGGTAAGACCGCAGCGTCTGCAGGTCTTGGGAGCAAGGCAGGTACGCTCGGTAAAATCGTGACCGGGGGCTGTGCCTCTTGTAAGACCGCAATGAACACAGGTTATGGGGGTGGTGCAGGTCATAGGTGTAAAGGTATGAAGATTTGGAGAGTTTTCAAGCAGCTTGCCACAACGCTTACATTCGCTTCCCTCGGTGCAGGTAAGGGTCTTGCAGATATGTCCGAGAGCAAGACCGAGAGTAAGACCGCAGCTGCATACAGGTCCCTCAGTACAGCTTGCCTCTGTTACAGAGCTATGGTCGCACTCACTTCCGTATACCCAGTCTCTAAGGCAGAGCATCAGTATCCTTGCCATCTGAGCGCGGGTAACCGTTGTACGGGGGGCAAGGCTATCCTCGCTTACACCCGAGATAAGTCCCTGTGACACCATGTATTCCATACCATCCAATGCCCAGCCTGATATACTGTCGGCATCCTTGAAGCCCAAAAGATCTGCCTTTGTCTCGGCAGGATATCTGTCCTTCATATAAAGCCACATCATCCTTGCAAGCTGTTCTCTTGTTACGGTCTCGGTGGGTGAGAATTTGTTTTCGGAGGTTCCGCTGACTATGCCCTGTTTGTAAGCCCAGGCAACTGCACCTGCATACCAGTATCCCGGTTTTACATCGGCAAAACGTGTGGTGATATATCCTGACAGATCCACACCCTCTGCCTGAGCCAGCATAAATACGAACTGTGCTCTTGTCAGCTTTCCGTTGGGATCAAAGGTATAGGCGTCCATACCCTTTATGATACCGTTCACATAACAAAACTCTGCCGCATCTGCATACCAATAGCTTTCCTTTACATCCTCAAAGGGCAAAACTCCCTCCTCGGATACAACGAGGCTTTCGGTATCCTCGGTATTGACAGACAAAGGCAGTGCCGTAACAATACAAACAAGCGAAAGCAATATACTGATTATCCTTTTCATCTTTACTCCCTATTCTATTCTAAATCCAAAGGTATCCATGCTGCCGCCGCAAAGCATATTAAAGATATTGTCACATAAGCAGATACATTCGGCAATATCATATGCGGCATAATCTGTGACAAATCTGATACTGCCCGAGGACGATGTTACCGTGAAGGGTGCATAATTGCGCTGAAAATCCGCAGTTTTGAAATATCCTGATACCCTTCCGATAACGGCGTTGCTTTTATCATATACGGTAAACTCAAAGGTATAGCGGTCACTTACCCTGTCCGTGTATATCACAAGATGCTTTGTGCGTTTTTCCAAAGCATCGTATTCAATACTCTCAAAGGCAAATATCGCCTTGTTGGCATCATAACGTATCGAGGTGTATTCTACCTCTCCGTTTATATCCTCCTCGTAGAGCAGGGCCGTATAACGTCCCTTGCCGTCGGGAACTGCCTTGGTTGTCATATAATAACCTAATCTCATATACTCGGAAGGAAACACCTCGGCATTGCAACGGGCACATATGCCGAATTTTGTGGTATGTCCCAGTGCGGGAGTGTCAACGGCACCGCAACGGCAGGTTCCGGGTTTGGTACAGGTAGGTTTGCTGAAGCTATGCTTGCCGGTAGGTTCACCTCTTGTCAATCCACATATGGTACAGGTTCGGGGTGAACCGCAGGAGGCAGGTCTGAAACCGTGTACTATCTTACTGCAGGATGCGTATTTCCCGCAGACCTTGCAGAATCCGCCGTTCATACAGTTGAATGCACCGTCTGTTCTGTGACCGTTAGGCAAGTCCTCCTTGATACTGCAAAGACTGCATTTTTTCGATTCGGTACAGTCGGCATCGGTAAACTGATGCTCACAGCTGCCGCAGAGGTATTCTCTCATATATACCGAAATTATCCTTGCCGCCTGGGCTCGGGTAACGTAGGTGTCGGGAGAAAGGGTGTTTGCGCTCACCCCTGTCATAAGCCCTTGTGCTACTGTATACTGCATACCCTCAAGTGCCCAATCCGAAATTGCAGAAGCATCTTTATAGCTATCGAGTACTTCTTCCACGGCATCAACAGGATAGCTATCCTTCATATACAGCCACATTATCCTTGCAAGGGTCTGTCTGGTGATAGGCTGATTGGGAGAAAAATGCTGTGGTGTCATTCCCGCTACTATTCCCTTTTCATACGCCCAGCTCACAGCGTTATAATACCAATGACTCGGCTTTACGTCTGAAAATGTATCTACGGCATATTCCGAAATAACATCGCCTGATATTCCTGACAGCATGGTAACAAACTGGGCACGGGTAAGCGAACCGTTTGGGACAAAGCTATAGTCATTCATACCCTTGACGCTGCCGTTAACATAGCAGAATATCACCGAATCATAAAACCAATGTGACGGGATAACATCCTCAAAGGGTAATCTTCCCGAATCGGTAACATTAAGCTCACGTGCCATGGGTATAACAGGTGTTATACAGCTGAAAAGTAAAGCTGTAACAAGAAAAAATGATATGAGTTTTACCCTTCTTTTCATAACGGACCTTCCTAATCTCCTGTTGTCTCTACCACCACCGCATCACCGTATCCTTCCTCTATCATTTCCATAAGATCCTCAACATCAGGAAAAAGATCGGAACGGGGTACGGTATCCTTCTGTTTTTCGGTGTTTTTGGTATGGGTAGTGTCGGTCTCTTTTTTTGTGGTCTCGGGGATATGTGTTGTGTCGGATATAACCCTGTCTGCCGTTGTCGTTTCTGCGGCGGTTGTATCGACGGTAGTAGTATCAACAGTAGTAGTATCAACGATTATTGTATCAGCGGTCTGCTCCTCGGTCTCGGGGACAGGTTTAGTGTCCGAGGTATCGGGCAGCACTATATTCTCCTCAGGTTTAACAGGCTCGGGATCAGCTTTTGCATCGGTGGCAAAAACGCTTACCGTACCGATACAGAGTATTACGGATATAACTGTTATCCATATCGCGGGCTTTTTCCAGCAGAGGATGTTCTTGACCCTGCGTTTAACTCCTACCTCGCCGAAGGAGATAGGTCCGGGTGAGGGGAAACGGGTAGCCGTCGCCATAGAAACAAGGGCGTTGCCGTAAACCTTTATGCTGCTGCCGTCACGAAGCACACGCTCGTCGCAGCTCATCTCCATATCACGGCTCATAAGCGTAAAAGCAAGCCAGCAAAGGGGATTGAACCAATGCAGTGCCAAAACACCGAAGCCAAAAAGCTTTATGATGTGATCTCCTCTTTTTATATGTACATGCTCGTGCTTCAATACGTATTCCCTTTCCTCGTCGTTCAGACCACCGGGGATATATATTTTGGGAGATAAAAATCCCATAACGAAGGGTGAGGGTAAGCCCTCGGCAGAGTATATGTTGTCATATAAATACTCCGCATCCTTAAGTCTCACCTTAAGACGGTAATAGGCAATAATACTGTATATTATAAGCACTACGATACCCGAAAACCAAACCGCAGAAAGAATAGCCATGGGGTCACTTTTAGGCTCGGTCATAACGGCTGTTGCCGTTTGGGCAACGGGTGTCGAAGGAACGTCCTTTACATAATTGAAGATGCTTATACTTGAAGCAAATGCCACAGGGCACAAAAGTCTGAACGCCGCAACGCTCCATAGGATATATGAATATATCTTCGGAGCACCTCGCAGAAGAAACCGCACGAGTATAACGGCAAGTATGACTATACTGCCCACAGCGCTCATTTTAAGTACGGGTAAAAATAAGTTAGCCATCATTCTTCCTCGTATTCGTCTATAAGGCTTTTAAGTTCTGCCGCCTCGGCCTTTGATATCTTCTTTCCGTCGAAAAAGGCGGTGAGAAAACCGGGCAAGGAGCCGTAAAAGGTGCTCTCTACAAACTGTTCGCTTGCGTAAGCCTGAACCTCCTCACGGGGTACGAGAGAGGTCACCACAGTGTCCTTGTTCTGTGCAAAGCCTCGCTCACAGAGCTTCTTCAAAGTAGAATAGGTGGTCGATTTCTTCCAACCAAGCTTTTTTAATGCAAGCTTAACAAGCTGACCCGATGCAACAGGCTCGTTGTCCCAGATAATACTCATAAATTTGTAGTCATATTCATAAAGCTTAAGATCCATAGTTCCTCCTTTGGTCGGTTGCAACCGACCTTATGGATATTATATACCCTCAAAGAGTATTTGTCAAGGGAATGTTGCACCTCTATAACTACGATCCACACCGCCAAAGATAAAAAAGCACCATAAAGGGTGCTTTTTTAACAACTATAAGGTGCTTTGGTGAGTCTGAGAAAATATCCCTGCTCGTGCTGGCAGACGGGACAGAAGAGCGGCACCTTTGCACCCGTGTGAATATGTCCGCAGTTAAGGCACATCCAGCTTTCCACCTCTGTGGAGGCAAAGAGCATATTCTTATCCATAAGCTCGGCTAACTCCTTGAAGCGTTCGCTGTGGGTCTTTTCTATAGCGGCGATCATCTCAAAAGATGCTGCCACCTGACCGAAGCCCTCCTCCTTAGCTGTCTTGGCAAAGGATTTGTATACCGTCTCGTACTCCTCCATCTCGTTTGCCGCTGCCGCCTTGATAAGCTCGGGGACAGAGGCGGAGTTGTTGACGGGATAGCTGCCGTCAATGCTTATCACTTCTCCGTTAAGCTCCTTCAAGTGGTTATAGAACACGGTGGCATGCTCCTTTTCCTGATCGGCGGTGAACTTAAACACCTGCTCCACCACAGGAAGCTTCTGCTGACAGGCTATTCCTGCGGCGATGGTATAACGGTTACGTGCCTGGCTCTCTCCCGCAAAGGCTCGCATAAGATTTTTTGACGTTTCGCTGTTCTTGAATTCTATCATAATAAAATCCTCCTTTTGAGGATATTATTGCCGTTAATTGCAATATTATTCAAAGGAGGCTTTTCGCCAAGCGAAAAGCCTCCTGAATTTTGCATTTTGCATTTTTAATTTTGCATTTATAATACCGTGTATCCTGCGTCGGTAACAGCCTTTGCAAGTACGGCGTCGGCTACCTCTGCGCTGAGTGTTACCGTTGCGGTCTTTGCGTCAAGATCAACAGCTACAGACTCAACTCCTTCAACTGCCGCAAGAGCCTTTTCTACATGTGCCTTACAGTGCATACACATCATTCCGTCTACTTTTAACGTCTTTGTCATTTCTTTATCTCCTTTTTTCTTAGTTTTTCCGAAATTATATAATCTCAATGCGTTTGTGACCACACAGACGGAGCTTAAGCTCATAGCCGCTGCACCTATCATAGGGTCAAGCTTGATACCGAAGGGTATAAACAGCACTCCCGCCGCGAGGGGAATACCGAGGACATTATAGAAGAATGCCCAGAATAGATTGATCTTTATATTACGGATGACCGCTCTGCCCAGCTCTATTGCCTTTGCGGCATCACGAAGCGAGCTTTTCATAAGCACGATATCAGCCGAATCTAT
>JAZNKU010000129.1:0-2964 GCA_045578685.1 Eubacteriales bacterium | reverse complement strand
CGAGGGTGAATTCCTTAAGGTTACTCCTATAGGGCTTGAAGCAGGCGTTGAATATCTCTACTATGCAACGCTTACCGACAGCAGCGGCAACGTAACAGTTACTCCCGTATATCTCTTTACCGAGATAGACAGAGTTGACTACGAGCTTGAAGCTGCAAAGGCAGAGCTTAAGGCTATCCTCGAAGCACTCCCCGCATTTGAAGAGGGCAACTATACAGAGGATAGCTGGGATATGTTCATTTCTGCGAAGCTTGCGGCAGAGTATTTACTTGAAACTGCCGAGAGCGCTGACCTTATAAGAGAGGCTATAACCAATCTTAACAATGCTACAGAAGGTCTTACCTTAAAGCCTCAGATAACCTTTACCGACGTCAAGGAAAGTCATTGGTTCTACAATGCGGTAATGTACGCCGCAGAGCGCGGAATCTTCAAGGGCAATCCCGACGGCAGCTTTGCTCCCAACAAGGCAATAACCAGAGCTGAATTCGTTATGGTTCTTGCAAATTACTCAGGTGAGGATTATTCTGCCGAGGAGTGTGATAAGTTCACAGACGTTAAATCCTCCGCTTGGTACTACCACGCCATGGCTTGGGCGGCAAACAGAGGTATAGTCAACGGTATGACTCCCGATACCTTTGCACCTACCAAGACCATAACCCGTCAGGATCTGTGTCTGATGCTTACAAACTACCTTAAATATAAAGGAATTGAGCTTGAAGAAAGCTCGTCCGAGACCTTTGCAGACGACAGTAAGATCGGAGCTTGGGCATATGATGCGGTATACGCGATCAAGGCTATCGGTGTTGTTTCCGGTATGGGTAACAATGAATTCCAGCCCAGAGGTAACGCAACGAGAGCACAGGTCGCACAGATGATGATGTTGTTCGATCAGTATCTTAATAAATAGCGTAATTAAAAAGGCTTCGAAAGAAGCCTTTTTAATTAATTTCTATTTTGTTTTTACCTTGTTCGAGAGTAACAGAGTGTGCACCCTCGGTAATCTTTTTAACCTCGGTGGATTTACCGTTTACGGTAAATTTGTATTCCTTATCCGATTTAAGACATATAAGAATTGATGTACCGTCCTTTAATGCCGTAGCCGTAACAGAGGAAATACCGTTATCATATTCAATATCCTCTATTATCGAAGCCCATCCTGTGGTTACCGTATTTGGCGTATAATAAGTCTCAAAGAACAGAGAAATAGGACAGGAAAGTCCTGAAAAGTGATGATATCCGCTTCCTCTGCCGTTGTGACACATAAAGTTCTCAAAGCAGTTGTAGCTGGCATCCAGCTCCTTTGCCCAAACCTTAAGGGATTTATCCGCTATCTCAAAAGCAAGGTCTGTCTCGCCTCGGTCGATAAGAGCCTTCCACAGTATCCATTGGTGGGGCATCCATACAGAGCCGTTCCAGTACCCGTAGGGTGAATAATAGGGAGCGCGCTTGTCTACCACACCTACACCGATATCGGTCATCAGTCCGCTTTTGATGTTATCAAGGATAAGCTCATCCTGATGCGGGGTGGTGATGCCTGCAGTATAGGGGGTGACACCGTCCATGCCCATATTGAAGTTAGTTCCGTCCTCGTAGCGGAATATAGCCTCCGCCTGACCATTTTCGTTATGTGTCATGTATGAGAAGTAGCCTGTCTCCTCATCCCAGGTCTGTGGTATAGCCTCGGCAAAGCGCTCTGCTACGCTGTCATAATACTCAATGTCCCCTGTAAAGCCCATTATAGAAGCTATCTGCTTCATTATCTTTGAAATAAGTACGGTATTAGCCGTTGTTATAACAGGGGTAGTATTGGTATGGGTAAACTTTTCTCCGCGATCTCCTGCGTCTCTTAAATGATGCTGAGGAGGATAATCATCCCATCCCCCCGAGTTGTAGGACAGGTGCCAGGTCTTGGTAAGACCCGACTTCATCTGCTCTTCGCCCTTGTCTAAGTTAGCATAGAAGTCAAAGTATTGCTTCATCATAGGATAGAGCACTTTTAGTTCCTTACGTTTTTCGGGGAATGAATCCACCAGATGCTTATACAGAAATACCTGTGTTGGAACAACGCTTCCGTGGAAGATATAAGGTGAGTGTCTGTCGCCCACAGGTGTCAGATAAGTGTTGAGACAGTCATATCCTCTCTGAAAATCAGAGCAGGCAAGTCCCATACCTATAAATCCCGAGTCCCAAGAATAAAGGGAATTCCAGAAGCGGCCGGGAGCGTTGTGCTTGATATACTGACGGCGGGTATAGATAGGGAACACCACGTTTAAAAGTGTGTTGTAGCGCATCATATCCTGCGAGAAGGCATATTTTTTGCCGTCGGGGTTGGATAGAACGTGTTCGATCTCGTGATATACAGGCTCGATTTCCTCATCCTTGTATATCCTGAAATGTCTTACCTCTGTAGAGTTGGGTTCAAGGTAAACGGGAGTAGACTGTATAACCTCGTATATACCCTCACCCAATCCTCTGACCGTTCTTGAAACGTGATCATTTACCGTAAGCTGGAGCATCTTGCCTATATCTGCACAGCGGCATTGACGCTGATGGCGTATACCCTCAAACCACTTAATTCTGTAGCTGTCGGGACTGTCCTTATATTTTAATGTCATTAAATCCTCACCCATTGTCTTTTCAGGAGTAAGGTTGTGGGGGACAGACTCAAACTCCACCTTGTGAGCAGAGTCGCCGATGCATATAGAGTCCACCGATACACCGATACCCGTTGCATAAAGTATAAGTTCGGTGATATCACAGGATTCTATATCTATTACTGCATAACTGTACTGATCTACGCCGTGGCAGGGAAAATGATATTTCTTGCCGTTTACCTCTATCTTAAGGAAGCTGTCTCTGTCACAGAAATATCGTATACCCACCTTTGATGCGTGATGGTTTACAGTATATTTGAGATAGTGCCCTTCCTTGCAGAAGTGATATCCGTCGATTGCGGTGCCAAGA
>JAZNKU010000128.1:0-4840 GCA_045578685.1 Eubacteriales bacterium | reverse complement strand
AATGAACGAAGAAGCAAAAATAAAAGAGGGAATACTTTTCTTTCCCGGAGACCCGGAATTAAAGGCAATAAAGCTCAAGACACACAAGCTAAATCTCGACTACAACCGTCTTTATGAGGACGAGTTTGATAAAAGAAACGAGATAATAAATCAGATAGTAGGCGAGATAGGCGAGGGAACCTTTTTTCAAGGGCCCGTGACCTTCCACTACGGCGTTCACACCAAGGTGGGCAAAAAGTGCTTTTTTAACTTCAATATCACAATACAGGACGACGCCGAGGTAACTATCGGCAACAACTGCGACTTTGGTCCCAACGTGACTATCGTTACCCCTATTCACCCGATGATTGCCGAGGAACGCAGAGAAATGCTCACCGCCGACGGTGAGAAACGACGCCTCTGCTACGCCAAGCCCGTTAATATCGGTAACGACTGCTGGATAGGTGCGGGAGCGATCATATGCCCCGGTGTTACTATCGGTGACGGATGCGTTATCGGTGCAGGCAGCGTTGTCACCCGTGATATTCCGCCCCGCAGCTTTGCCGCAGGAGTACCCTGCAAGGTGGTACGTGAAATTACAGATGCCGACAGTATGAAATATAAACCTGACATCATCGGAGATAATTCGGTAATTGAAGGATAAATTCAGGAGAAAAATATGAGTGAAAAATATAAAGTAATCTATTCCGCTGACAATAACCTCTATACCGAGGGTTCACCGGTTATAGTCAGAGATTTTTCTCTGCTTCGGGATATCAAGGGCGGGACTATGCTATGTAAGCTTACGCTTATAAACATAAGTACAAAAACAATAAAAAGAATAAGAGTATCTGCCATCACCGATACCGAACGTGCAGAGGGCATGAGCGGTGATCTTTGTATTGCCCGTGATATGGATGCTGTGGTAGATATTCCCTTAAACGGCTTTGACCACAAGGAAGCAAGTTTCTCTATAGACGAGATAATATTCACCGACGGTACAAGCTTTTCTGCCGATGAAAACACCCCTTGGCAAGCCTTAAGCTTTCCCGAGACCCTTGAGGAATATCTCTGCGACCCTGACCTCGTCCGAGAGTTCAGAACTCACTTTGAAGAGGGAATATACTTTCCCAAGGAAGAAAAGGATCTCTGGTTCTGTACCTGCGGAGAGCTCAATCATTCTGACGAGGCTGCCTGTCACGGCTGTAACCGCACCCTTGCTTCTCTGAAGAAGTACGGTGTGGTCGAACTAAAAAACGCAGTTGCCAAGCAGAAAAGACTTGATGCCATAAACAAGGACAAGTTTGACGAGGCGTATAAACAAGTGATGGTGGACCGTAAATCAAAGAAGGGCAGGACCCTTCTCTACATCCTTATAGTCGCGGCTATAGCAACGGTTATAGCACTGCTTATTGCCGCAGAGGGAAATCACTTTACTGGTGTCAATCCGGGTGTATATTATTAAATACAAAAGCTCTCTTTTGAAATGAAAGAGAGCTCAGTTTGATGACAAAGTCATCAAACTGACCGGAGGCTGAGAAACGAAGTGGATATTTTTCGAAATCCTTTTCGTCGGCGTACTAAGTGCGACAGAGAAGGATTTCGAAAAAAGCAAGCAACGGCAGGGGAAATTCGATGTTTCCCTTGCCGTTATAGCTTTTATTTATTTTCTTTATTTCAATTTTTCTTTTCAAATATTGTTAGCCACTTGCGGTAGACCGAGTTTGTCAGCACTCTGAGCTCTCTTTTGAAATGAAAGAGAGCTTTTAGTTATTATTTTTTCTTGCGGGACTTATTGATTATGATCGGTATCACTATCACCGCAGCCAGTGTTATAACTGATATAGAGACGATGATTATAATATCCTTGGTACCGAGAGAATTGTCCGGCTTGCCGAGGTTGTCAAGATCCTCGAACTGAGCAAGAGGCTCGTCGGGACCGAGGCCCAGCTCCTCACGAAGCGATGATTCCGCCGCACTCTCTGCAGCCTTGTCGTCCTCGTAGTCCTTTATGCCGTTGACCGCCTGTTCGTGGGTAAAGCCTGCCTCCTCAAGCTCGGATACCAGCTCATCATAGGAGAAGGAATCGTACATATAATACTTTTCTATGTACTTTGAAACATTTGCATCCCAGTCCACCTCAAGCTGATCCGCACCGTACTGTGCCTCGGCCTCGGTGAAGTTCATGTATATGAGATGATCTATAATACCCTTGTAGGAGAAGGGCATATATAAGGTGTAAAACTCAGCTGCACCTCTTGCCATCTCCATCCAGTCAAGACCGAAGCTGTCCACGACGAATATTGCATCCTCCTCGCTGTGACCCTCCTCGATAAGAGTGTTTATAAGGGTGGTACGGGAGGCGTTGGCTCCGTTGAGGTGGGACTCTACGCTGTCAGCTGCCTCTCTCTGGCTGTCGGTAAGCTCTATATCCTCGGGGAATTTAAACTTAGGCTGTGTTTCGGTCGCTTCGGGTGCACTTGAACCTGCCTCGCCCGTTTCGTCGGGGGCATCAACGGTAGTTTTGTTTGAGCATCCCGCCGTAAGAAGTATTGTAAGAGTGAGCAGTATTATAAGTAATTTCTTAATCATCTTAAGCTCCTGTGTTAAATTTATTTAAGTATACCAATTTTTCGTCCGAATGTCAATATTGACAGGTGTTAATTCTCCGTGATATAATTTGATCATGAAAAAGACTATAGGAATCTTTGCCCATGTGGACGCGGGAAAGACCACGCTTTCCGAGGCCATCCTTTTTAATACGGGAGCTATCCGTAACAGGGGCAGTATCGAAGAAAAGAACACGGTCATGGACAGAGCCGCAATAGAGCGTGACCGAGGGATAACCTGTTTTTCGGGAGCTTGCGGCTTTAAATTTAATAATAACGATTATTATCTCATCGACACTCCGGGGCATACCGATTTTCTTCCCGATACACAGAGATGCATGGCGGCTCTTGACTGTGCCGTTATTGCGGTTTCTGCTGTTGAGGGTATAGAGGGTAACACCGAGCTTCTGTGGGATATGCTCTCTGAGAGAAAAATACCTACCGTATTTTTCATCAACAAGTGCGACCGTGACATTGCCGAGCCCGAGCGGGTCATTGCGGAGCTTAAAGGACGCTTCGGTAATGCTGTGCTTTGGCATAGCGAGGACTATCTTGAGACTGTTGCCGGAAGTGACGAGGCTCTTATGGAGAAATACTTTGAGGGAGAGCTTACATTTGACGAAGGAGATATAAAAGCGGCAGAGCTTTTAATGAACGGTGAGCTTTGTCCCTGTATCTGCGGCTCCGCTATGCAGAACGAGGGCGTTGACGAACTTTTGAACTGTATCGATACTCTTTGCAGGACCGATTATTCGGCAGAGGGAGAGCTTGTTCTTGAGATATTCAAGGTAAGACACGAAAAGGACAAGCGTATAATGCTCTGTCATATAAGTCGCGGTGAGATAGCCGTCCGTGACACACTTCCCAATGGTGAGCGGATCTCGGAGCTTCGTCTTTTTGACGGAACGCGGTCTGCTTCCGTGCAGAGGGCTTTGGCAGGTGATATAGTGGAGATATACGGCATTACAGACTACAAGGCAGGGGAATGTATAGGTACAAAAAGCGACAGCCCCTGTATCCCGGGACTTTCCGCAAGAGTGATATATCCTGATAACATCACATCAAAAGACATGCTGACTAAATTACAGATGCTTGAGGACGAGGAGCCTACTCTGAGCGTAAAATACGAGCCTGCAACCTCCGAGATCTCGGTCTCGGTCATGGGAAGCATAGAGCTTGAGATATTACAGCAGCGTATAGCAGAGCGCTTTAGTATAGAGGTATCCTTCGGCGACTGCACAGTTATATATAAGGAGACGCTTACAGAGCCCACCGTAGGCTACGGACACTTTGAACCCTTGAGGCACTACAGCGAGGTGCATCTTCGTATAGAGCCCGCCGATCGGGGAAGCGGAATCAGCTTTGAGAGCCGATGTCCCCTTAACGCCCTTACCTCCAACTATCAGCATCTTATACGCACCCATGTTTTTGAAAAGGAGCATCGGGGCGTGCTGACAGGCGCACCTGTTACCGATGTTAAGATAATTCTTCTGGCGGGTGCAGCCCATGAGAAGCATACCGAGGGCGGCGACTTCAGAGAGGCAACCTACCGTGCAATACGCCATGGACTTATGAGAGGAAGATCTCAGCTTCTTGAGCCATATTACCGATGCCGATTTACCGTAGACACCTCCCATATGGGCAGGGTCATATCCGATATCACGAGAATGTGCGGAACGCTTATATCAAGCGAGAGCGATGGGCAGAAAGCGCTTATAAATGCCCGTATACCCATTTCCGAATTCACTTCCTACCAGACCGAGTTTATCTCATTTACAGGTGGCAGAGGTCGGGTAAGCTTCAGTCACGACGGCTACGATACCTGTCACAACGGGGCAGAGGTCGTTGAAAAGATCGGGTATATGGCGGAAAGGGATATCGAAAACACACCTGACTCGGTTTTTTGTGCTCACGGAGCAGGCTTCAATGTACCCTGGCGAGAGGTGGAAAACTTTATACATATAAAATAATTAAAAAGCACTTGCTTTTTCAGATACTATATGCTATAATCCCATTGTATAAAATCAATTCTATACGGAGGTACTATACAATGGCATACGTTATTGGTGATGCATGCATCGCATGCGGCGCATGTGCAGAGGGTTGTCCCGTTGAGGCTATCTCTGACGGCGGCGACAAGTACGTTATTGATGCTGATACCTGCATCGATTGCGGCGCTTGCGCAGGTACTTGCCCTGTTGAAGCTATCACAGAAGGCTAATTACTTATAAGATACAAGGGCAGGCTCAGGC
>JAZNKU010000127.1:0-2605 GCA_045578685.1 Eubacteriales bacterium | reverse complement strand
AGATGTTCCATCGAAAACAGCGTTTGCTACATCGGTTATCTCGGCTCTTGTAGGTGCGGGGTTTGATATCATAGACTCTAACATCTGTGTCGCAGTGATAACCATCTTACCTGCCTTGTAGCAACGGCGGATAAAACGCTTCTGCAAGCCCGGAAGCTTTTCAAAGGGAACCTCGACACCCATATCGCCTCTGGCTATCATGATTCCGTCCGATACCTTAAGTATCTCGTCAAAGTTCTCGATACCCTGCATATTTTCGATCTTTGCTATTATCTTGATATCATGTCCGCCGTTATAGTCGAGAAATTTTCTGAGGGTTATAACATCAGCCCTGGATCTTACAAAGGATGCAGCTACGAAGTCCACATCCATCTCGATTCCGAAAAGGATATCAGACTTGTCTCTTTCGTTCATATAGGGCATATTCAGAGCAACACCGGGGAGGTTAACGCTCTTACGGTCGGATATCTTGCCGCCGTGAACAACACGGCATACAATATCCGTATTATTTACCGATTCTACGGCAAGGGATATCTTACCGTCGTCCATTACAAGTCTGTCTCCCGGCTTAACCTCTGCGGGCAGATTCTTGTATGATATTTCAGCACGGGTGCTGTTCCCCGTACACTCAGCAGTAGTAAGAGTAAATTCCTTACCCTCCGTAAGCATTACGCTTCCTTCCTCAAAAACGCCTACGCGTATCTCGGGACCCTTGGTATCAAGCATAACGCCTGCGGGAAGCTCCAGCCTGTCACGAACACGGCGGAACAGCTCTATATACTCACGGTGACCCTCATGGGTGCCGTGGGAAAAGTTCAGTCTGGCAATATTCATACCTGCCCGAAGCATCGCCTCGACGGTTCTTTCATTGGCAGATGCAGGACCTAAAGTACATACTATCTTCGTCCTCCTCATAAATGACCTCCCTTATTTCGTTTTAAATATAATACCCCATAGGAAAATATAATTCAATAGGAATAATGTTATATTATCATATTATTAACATTACCGAGTAATTCCTTATATTCCTGAATTACACTCGCAGGAGAAAGGATATTTATTTCTCCGCCGAACTGGAATACCCAGGACAGAAAAGGACGGCTGGCTACCACCTTGACCGTTACTTCAAAATGCTCATCGTCCACAGAACGCAGATTGAGATCTGTACCGAAGCGGTCAAAAAGCACATGAGCAAGGCTCTTACGGCAACGCAGCACCACAGGCTCGGGCTTTCCGCTGAACATTCCGAATACCTGCTTTGAATAATCGGCACGGTCAAACTCGCAAAAAACATTCTTGCCCTTTCTCTGCTCCTTAGTTTCACGGATATCTGTCATTTTGTCCACACGGAAATGTCTTATTTCGGATATCTCATCATCGTAAGAAATGAGATAGTAGTTCTCATCATCCCAGCACAGCGACCAGGGAGAAACACGGTATATCTTACCCTCGTGACGCAGGATCTTCTCTTTTTTATAGTTGAGATCAAAATATTTGAAGGTGATCTCGTGGTTGTTGTTCATAGCACGGTGGAGATAGTCCACGTTATAATATATGCTTTCATTCATAGTCTTGACGCGGTTAAACACATCCACCTGTCGGTTAAGATGTACCGAGTCATATCTGCTTACCATATCCGAAAGCTTGTAAATAAGCTCTCTGGACTTTTTGACGGTTATAAATTTTGAGGACTGCACCGCATCAACCAGAAGCTTGAGCTCGGGAAGAGAAAATCTCCTTGAGCCCATATAATAACCGCCGTTTTTACCTGCGGTATGTATTATATCGTATCCAAAATCGTTGAGGCAGTCGATATCGTTATACACGGATTTTCGCTCAGCCTTGATCTCATATTCGGCTAATCTCTCGATAAGTGTCTGCATCGGCATGGGATGCTCCTCGTCACTTTCTTTTTCGAGAATATCAACGATATAAAGAAGCTTTAATTTTTGATTTTCGCTTTTTGCCATATTTTATCACCCTACTATATAATAACATATTGTTATGAAAAATTCAAGTACAATTTATTGGACATCCCTTTTTGTATAATATAGACACAGAAAACAAAGGAGGGGTTCAAAATGAAGGTTTTACCCGTTGAAAAATTTATAATATATTCGATACTCATACTTACACTTGTATTCTCTGCAGGGCTTATACGCGACTATGCTATATACAGCTGTGCTACCGCCGATATCAGAAACGGAGAATATATGACTGCCGCAAGCTCTCTTTCAAAGCTGGGCAGCTACAAGGATTCGGATATACTCAAGGCTTATTGCGAGATCATGTGTGAGTACGATTCCGCGGATTTTGAAAGTGTATACCATTGCTACAGAGGACTTTCCAGGCTTGAGCTTGATAACAAATCGCTGAGCGATGTGTTTGCCAAAACCACTACGGAGGTGGAAACCCTATATAAGCATTATGATGTTACTTTAAGTGCAAAGTGAAGAAAAAGCATCCCGAAGGATGCTTTTTGCGTTATTAACTATTCACTATTCATTATTCACTTTTCACTATTCACTAAAGAAACACCAATGATAATAAAACTTGATTTGTTGCGGTTTATCATTTTGCTGACCAAATATCATTCACTTAAACC
>JAZNKU010000126.1:0-4915 GCA_045578685.1 Eubacteriales bacterium | reverse complement strand
GTCTATAATAGCCTGAAGTATCAGCTTTTTGTGTTCACTTAAGTCTTTAAACTCAAAACTCACGGTAACCCTCCTTTCAGCCGGAATGCAGAATGCAAAAATATGGTGGAAATTTGTTCAAATGAACAAATTTCTTCATTTAACCAACTGCTTTTTGTTCTTTTTAGCACTCAGAGTATCTAAGTGCTAAACTATGATTATAATTTACCACTAAAACAGCTTTATGTCAATAGTTTTACGCAATCTTTTGTTAATTATTTATTAAGAGTGCTAAAAATCAAAGGCACTCTTTCGAGTGCCTTTGATTCAGACTGTCGAAAAAGTCGGTCGGACGTGTGAAAAGAAATATTTACACAGTATATTTCTCCCACAATTGCCGGGTTTGAGTTTTTTCATCAACTTTCCCATTGAAGTCTGATAAGCATTCAAGGACGGCATAAACATCGAGTTTATACCGTCCTTTCACACTTTCCCGTCAAATCGTCTCTACCGTACTTAGTACGCCGACGAGTCGATTTGACGGAAACCGCCGCTTCCTTTTTCGAAGCCTGACAGCGTGTCGATAGGTTTATCGACACGCTGAAAAAGCCCCTCGGGGCTTTTTCAATTATCTTGACATTTTTTGTGATATGTTGTAAAATCAAAACATCAATAAACTTAAGGAGAAAAACAGTGAAAACAAGAATTTTAGCTGTAATTTTGTGTGCGGTGCTGCTTCTGTGCAGTATACCTACAGTCGTTTTTGCTTCTGACACCTATACCGTAGTTCTTCATGCGGGTCCCGAGGGTAAGGGTGCAAGCTACACCTTGACAAAGCAGGCAGGTGTAGATCTCTCTCTTGCCAGCCTGAGAGCAGACATTACCGCCAAGTACGGTCTTGAGCCCAAGGGCGGCAGCTCTGACCAGAGAGTGTTTATCAAGTGGTCTACCTCTTTTGATACAAGAACAGGCAGAGGCACGGGCACAGACTATTATAACTCATATAATGTAGATGCCGATGTAGAGCTTTATGCCGTATGGGGATTTCCCGTTATGTTCAATGCAGACGGCGGCAGATTTGCCGACGGTACTACAAAAAAACTGGAATATGTAGCAGACTATGCAGAGTGGAAGGGCGAGGCAACAGACCCCAGATCTATGTACAGATACTGTATGCCCGACTGGAACGGTGACGTTCCCGTAAAGGAAGGCGCGCGCCGTGTAGGTAACGGAGCAGGTCCAGACGGCAAGGGCTATGCCTACGGACTTATCAAGTCTGACGGCAAGAGTTTCTTTACCTGGGAGGGTTACGGTGAAAACCTTACCATTCCCGTAAGCGGCGGTGCTTATTATCCCTCGGGCAACCATAACGGTGCCGAGTGGTCGGGATTCAGATGTATTGCTCCCGGAAAGGTCAATAACCCCTACGGTGCTCCGATCATCGAGTTTATGGCAATATGGGAGCCCTCGGTCACCTACGATCCCAACGGCGGTAACGGTAAGAGCTACAGCGAGTATCTCAGCTGGGATTGGAAAATGTGGACTTATGAAAGCTATAGGATAGACTCCAACAGCTTCAGCCATCCTACAGGTGCAAAGTTCCTTGGCTGGAACACCAAGCCCGACGGCAGCGGCAGAACCTATGCAGCAGGCAAAAGTGTTACCAACTTCGGTTCCAACTCTAACCCCATTACCCTCTATGCACAGTGGGAGCTTAACTGCGAGCATAGCTATAGCTCGGTTGTAACAGAGCCCACCTGCGGTACAGACGGTATGACTGTATATACCTGTTCTCTCTGCGGTGACAGTTATAGCGAAACCATCCCCGCAACAGGAAATCATAACTATGAATCTGCAATCACCGAACCTACATGTGCAGTTGACGGTTCCACCGTGTACACCTGCTCTGTATGCTCTGACAGCTACAGTGAGACTATCCCTGCAACAGGAAATCATAACTATGAATCTGTGATCACAGAACCTACATGTGCACTTGACGGTGTAACGGTATATACCTGCTCCGTATGCTCCGACAGCTACAGCGAGGTTATCCCTGCAACAGGTGAGCACACCTACGAAGAGTGGTATGTAACAGACGAGTCTACATGCTTCGAAGTGGGCAGAGAACAAAGAGATTGTTCTGTCTGCGATGCCTTTGAAGAAAGGGAAGTGCCTGTAAAGGAATATACAAACAACTATGTCGATGTTTCAGACTCCCATTGGTTTGCAGATGAGGTTGCATACTGTGTCAAGAAGGGATATATGAACGGCATGTCCGAAACTGTATTCTCGCCTAATACCGTTATTACCCGTGAGCAGTTTGTTCTCATCCTTGCAAATATGGCAGGCGTTGACACCAACGAATATAAGGATATGGACAGCGGCATGACCGACGTTCCTACAGGAGCGTGGTTCAGCGGTGCAGTATACTGGGCTGTAAAGGAGGGGTACGTAAGCGGTATATCCGAGGGCGTATTCGGCAGAGGACAGTCCATTACCCGCAGCCAGCTTGCAAGATTACTTTATCTCTATGCAGAAAAGCAGGGCAAGGATATGACGGTCGAGGGTGATCCCTTTGAGTCGTTTAATGATACCGACAAAATCCAGAGCTGGGCTTATGATAATCTCAGATGGGCTGTTGCAACGGGTATAATAACAGGCGTTAAGGCTGATGAATTATCTCCCAACACCACGGCTACAAGACCCCAGACAGCCAGAATGATAATGATTTTTGATGAATTGAAATAAGTTTTAAGGACGGTTTGTAAACCGTCCTTAAATTTTTTTTGTCAAAAACTTATTTCGTTGACAAAATTTTACTCAAGTGTTATAATTATTCTGTATTAAAATATTTTAATAAAGGAGACAGACCATGAAAAACTTTAAGCGCGTGCTTTCTGTTGTTCTTATCTGCATGATGATCATTCCTATGACATTTACCGCAGTATTTGCAGCAGACGGCGAAACAACAGCTGCTGCGCCCGTTATCACAGTAGATAACTATGACGTAAGCATCACAAACGCTGACGAGATCAGTTTCATCAGATACGCTTCCGGCGTACACACCACAGCTTCTTCCATTAAGGCAGCAGCTGACCGTGTTGATATTGATGCATCTGTTGTCGCAGCCAACACAGTAGACGGAGTATTTCACAGAAATATGCCCGTATCCGGTTACTACACCTTCTGGCTCAGAATGGCAGATAATACCGAGTACCTTATGGAGGTAGATGTTACAAACATCAATACTACCATATCTACCTACGGCGTTATGATCACCGTTCACAACATCGATAATGCTAACCTCAAGGATATCATTATCGCTGAGGGTGAGTACAAGAGCTATTCTGAACTTAAGGACAACTACATCGTGCTTCTCAGCCCCAATAAGATCGCAGGTAAGCATGACTACACCTATACCGTTACCAATCCCGGTATGCACACCGTTCTTATCAGATATACAGACGGCAAAACTCAGCTTTCTCACCATATGCTCACAGTAGACGAGCCCGTTTACACAACCAACGGTCTCCAGGTCGTTGTTTCCAACATTCCCGACGTTAAGGTTATTCGTACCGCTCCCGGCGAATGGACTACTGTAGCTCAGGTTAAGAACGCTCCCGGCTCTCGTAACTTCTCCAACAAGGCTGTAATCAAGGATGCAGAGTCCTATCTGCTCCAGTACCGTGAAGCCGGTATTATCACCATCGTTGTTGAGTACAACAACGGCTACAAGAACTTCTTCTACTACAACGTAGAGCCCAAGGTTCCTACCGTAGCATACGGTGACGACTTCGTTCGCTTCGGCAACCTTGACGGTCTTGTAATGGTAAGATACGCTGCAGGCGAGTACACCAGCTCCAACGCTATCAAGAAGGCTCCCGGCTCCAAGGTAGTTAAGGCTGATGCTATCGACGAAAACGGCTATATCACCATCGGTGATCTCCCCGTTAATACTTACACATTCTGCGTACAGTATGACGACGACAGCTACAACCTCTACACCGTACATATCACCGTTAAGCAGTGGACCATCACCTTTGATCCCGACGGCGGTGTAATGGACGCAGGCTTCAAGACCAGCTACGGCATCAACACCGGTGACTACTACAAGGACGTATTCGGCGGTGCATATCCTACCGCTTCTATGGAAGGCTATGACTTCAAGGGCTGGTTCCTTGAAAAGTACAACTTCACTCTTACCGAGGGTGATGTTACCGGCGGCGGTTACTATGCAGTATCCGAGGATTGTACTCTCGTAGCTCTCTGGGAAGAGAAGGCTCCCGAGCTTGGCTCTTACGAGAATCCTTATCTCATTAACGTAGACGGCGACCGTCTTGCAGTAACAATTCCTGCAGGCGAGGGCGTATACGTTCGCGCTGACGACAGCAACGGCTCTGTTCTTACAGTAGGCTATGCTACCGCTAACACCTATTCCATCAGCTACCTCCCCGGTCAGTACATCGAGGTTACCGAGGACGGTACAGCTACCTTCACTATGATCGCTGACAAGGATTTCTTCTACGTTGGCAATACCGGTGAAGAGGACATCGTTCTCTATATGGCTCTTGCAGCAGGTGAGGCTGTTGACAATACCGGTACAATAGATAATCCCGAGGTTCTTACAATTACCCAGAATATGTGGGGCGGCTACGGTGCAAACGGCACCGCTGACCTTGCAGCAGGCTCCGAGGGCCGTTACTACAAGGTTACTGCTCCCGCAGACGGCGTGATCGCATTTATGATGCAGGGCGCTGTTGATGCTGACTGGAATAATATCGGTTGGGTATACAACATAAATAACCCCGGCGCAGGCATTTACGGCGACTTCCATATGTCTGACGACGAGGTAGTTGCATATGAGGAGGCTTGGGACGTTAAGGCAGGCGACGAGCTTCTTATCTTCGTTAACACCTACGATCCCGCAAATATGTGG
>JAZNKU010000125.1:0-7326 GCA_045578685.1 Eubacteriales bacterium | reverse complement strand
CTCAACACCGTTATCATCCGACTCCTTGTTTTCAAGGAGGGTACGGTTTTCATAGTCACCGTATATCTTGGTAAGATACTCACGGTATCCCTTGGGTATCCATACCTTAACACCCTCAAAAACACCTTCCTCGGTATTTGAAAACCATTCGGCAGATATGCCCTGTTCCTTGGGTTTTCCTCCGGATACTCGAACGTATCCGCTTTTCTTTTCGGATATGAGCAGCTTATCTATTCTTCTTATGGCAGCCTTAAGACTCGGACAGTATATTTTTGCCGCCAAGGATACCAGTTTTTTTGCAAAAGAGGTATCCGGAAGGTTCCAGACGGAGCGAACTCTGAATTTCAAAAGCTTAAGCTTAAAGGAAAAAATCTTTTGAGATAATTTATTTCTGACGGGATAATTGTCGATAGGGAAGATATCTATATATACACCGTGATTTATGGGCAGGTGGCGTGCTATCTCTATCACGTATGTAGTTCTTGAATCCCTTAACTTGGCAAACTCCAGGGGGTAGCCTTCATCTGTGGTATTTGACTGTACAAAATAATTCTTATTAAGAAGTCCGGGTGCTTTTTCAATAAAGGTTTCATAGTCTTTTCTGAAAAAAGCAATATCTATATCATCATCACCAAGAACAAACTTGCCGTCACGTATAGTTCCCAAAAGACTGCCATGTACCATATAGTACTTGATACCCAGTTTTTCGCACACCTCGGTAACCTCACGAAGCATTTCTGTCTGTACTGCGTTTATTTTTGCCATTTCGGTATATGATAATATCACTGTGATTCCTCCTTAATACAGTTATCCATCAATTCAGCTTCTGCTAAACGTTTGGTTTCCAATTTAATCACATATCCCCAATACGCAACCAGACAGGTAACGAAGGTGTAGTATATCAAGAAATATGAGAAAAGGCTGAGAGCCAAACCGATAACAACAGAACAAGCAAAAACAGCTGCATAGGGTGACTTACGTATAATCATCACAACTGCATAACGGATTATAGATATATAATATACAACTATACAAATAAATGAAAACAGACCGTAGTCATAAAACACCTCAAGAAAGTCATTATGAGCATAACCCGCTCCCGCAACTCTTCCTGCGGTATTCATTCCGTGTCCGAAAAGCACTTCGATCCAATTTGAGTTTCGGATTGCCTGCCATACCGCTACGTACATTCTGCCTCGTCCGCTTCCCTCGTCGGTATTCAGACGTCGGAGACGGTCGTATATACCGAATCCGAATGCATTATCTATCCAGGTACTGAAATAGTACAGTATAAATACTGTCAATCCTATAACGATTATTCTGTTCAAAACCTTAAGCAGGTCCTTTTTGCTATCTCTGTACGAATCCAAAATAAAATACAGTATCAATCCGATACACAAAGCTATAAATCCTGTGCGCTTATTTGACAGAAACGTAACGGAAAACTGGCAAAAGATGATCAGCGTCTTCCATTTTTTATTTTTTATTATCTGAAGAGCAAAGGGGAAGAGACACAGGGAATAGTATATGTCACTTGCTACCGCACGGCTTCTGCCGAAGAGAAGGAAGCCGATTATCGTGTAAGAATTTATAATCAAACACAAAATATATGTAGCCAGTATTATTTTTTCCGCTTTTGCTGAACTATCAGTGAAAAAATAAAAAGAAGCAAACACCAGGAAAAAATAGGGAATCATCAAAAAAATATATAATCGAGTAGAAGATAAGCTTACTGACCGTGCTCCTAAAGCACAAAGCATAGACACAATGCCAAACAACAACGGTGCTGTAAAAATCACCTTAACCTTAAAAAACTTATATTTTGCGATACCGAATATAACTACTACATAATACAATAACGATATATAATTCCAGATGCCGCCTTCTGAAGTAGAAGTGGTATTTGCTCCTCTGATAACCTTTAAAACACAGAACAAGAACAGCATTATAGATATGATAAGAAACCCATATTGTTTATTCTTTTCCGCCTTTGGATACATAGCTATAAACTCCTTTAAAACTAATTCTCTATACTGCTGAGCAGGAAATCACGTGCTGCCCCAACTCCATATGCAATTTTAGAGTTAACGCTCTCATAATCTATATCGGACATAGCTTTGTCCACAGAATCTCTCAAATCCAATTCGAGATATCTAAAAAGAGATTCTATTCTGGTGGGCTTATCATTGCCCGAGAAGATCATATACTTTTTATTATAAAGAACAGACATCGCTGTACCGTGAAAAGATGTTGATACAACGTAATCTGCTTTGCTTAGTAAATATAAAAATTCGTACGGAGAAGCGTCATATATAACCTGGTCCGCACTTATCTTTTTTATATTACCCATATTTAACGAAACGACAGCAAGTCCGGTGTTTTTCTTTAGCTCGGATAACTGTTGATTATATGAATCAGACCATTCTATGGCATATACAAGAATATACTTATCATATTTCAAATTCATATAGGGCTTTTCCAAAGTACCCCACTCTTCTCTGGTTTTAAGAAAAACCGGATCCAAATTATGAGATATATTTTTATCGGTGTATCTGCCTATAATAGATAACATGTTATCTTCACGGACGGAAATGCTGTCATATTCCGCAATATAATCTGCGAATTTTTTCTCATTTTTTTGCGGTATATTTTCATGCCCCATACTTGCCGCATAGGAGATTTTTTTTGCTCCCTTGGGTGCGTAATTCAGGAAAAAATCATCATGGATCAGTACAGGATTCCACACCTGATCACTTCCCGATAAATATACGTCTGCCATTGGAGGATTGTCACATAATTCACTGATATTGTTATATACAAGTTGCTTTTGAGTATCCTTTGCAAATTGTCTGCATTTTTGTTTTCTTTTATCAATTAGAGATTTCTTAGGTAATAATAAGACTCTTTTGACTAAAAGCTTCAACTTTGTTTTTTTGCTTTTCGCTGCGGCAGGTCGGTTTAATACAGTCACATTATATGCATCATATCCGATTTTCTGCAGGAACGAGGATAATGCACATGACTGAAACAAAGCACCGTAATTGTTATCAGAATTGTTAAACGTAGAAATCACTACTTTTTTCATTTATATCTCCTTATTTGTTACAGCCTTTAAAACCTCAATATGCTTTTCTACCATATTTTCTATGGTGAAATACGAAGCTTTTTCTATGCTTGCAGATGAAAACCGGGCTCTTGTTACGTCGTCGTTTATTATTGAGTTTATTTTGCATACAAGAGCCTTATCGTCTCCTACCGGTATGATATGTCCGTTTTTGTTTTCATCTACCATTTCAAGACCTGCAATGCATTTGTTCGTTGTTATAACAGGAAGACCGCAAGCCATAGCCTCGTTGATTACAAGGCCCCACACATCACCTATTGTCATCAATACGAAGATGTCGGCAGCCCTGTAATATTTTTTCAGGATCTCGGGCTTCATAAAGTCAATGTAATGTACATTGTCCAATCCGAAATCCTCTTTCATACGGATAAACTCGTCGGTAGGTGCTCCGCCAACAATATACCACCCGATACTTTTGTCGTTCATTGCCTTAGCAGTGCGAAGCACTGTATCATATCCCTTTCCGTATCCGTTTTTATATGTAAATCGGCCAACGGTAAGAACGATACGGGCTTCAGTTATACAAAGCTCGCTTCTGAACAAATTTTTTTCCTGGTCAGCAGCAGGGGCGCTGAATATATCTTCCTGAAAGAAGGAGGATAAAGGGTATTTATATATGTTTCCGTTATACCCAATCTCCTTAAAATATCTCTCAAGTTCATTACAAGTAGTGAATATTCCTGTTGCTTTACGAATAAGAAATCTCTTTAAGATTCTGAGAGGCAGTTTATCTTTTTTTGCAAATCCTCCGTCGGTTTCGATATAGTACGGTATTCTGAAGATCCTGCAATAAGTAATAAGTAACATTACTGACGGAGAAGAGTACCCACTGATAATTAAATGATCGAATTTTTCTTTTTTTATTCTGCGTATCAGATCAAATCCGATCGATTTGTCGGTGCTCATATTCTTGGCGGTACAAAAGATCTCCTTGAAGGATCGCTCTTTATCATTTTTCCAATTGAGGTCTCTTTCCTGTGAGGTGAATCTTTCGTAACATACCGTCAGATCACAAAATTTAGCAAATTCATTGAAAAAATCCACCCTATAAGGGGCAGGCACATTGGTAACAAAAAGTATCTTCATTTTTTCTCCTGATTGGATACGTTTTAACTAAGCAAGAACTTGATTCGATTTACAACAGCACCCAAATCTCCCTGAGGTACAACGTTTTCCGAAGGAACGCTTTCGGGGCTTCCTCCGGTGCGGTAGGTTATACAGGGAGTACCGCATGCCTGAGCCTCAAGATTGACGGTGGGATAGGTATCGGCATAGGTGAGGTTCACAAATACGTCTGCAGTAGTGTAGATGGCGGCAAGCTCGGTAACGTTATTTGTACGCTCTATACCCAATATACTTTCCGGCAGGGCTTCAAGCTGCTTCTTGTCTAATCCTACCAGCACGACCTTATAATTATCCTTCAGGCTTTCAGACAGCTTGATAAAATCATAATAACCCTTGCTTCTGTCCCAGACGGCAGAGACTCCTAAAATTATCTTTTTGTCTATAAGGTCATGCTTTTCTCTGAAATCGCTTTCGGTGGGCTTAAATATGCTTTTATCGATCTGATTATAGCGTATCTCTATGGGATATTCCTTCAAGAAGCTTTGGGCTGCAAGATCACCGATCCATTTTGAAACAGCTACAACAGTCATATCCTTTACACCGGTAAAGGCATTTCTTTTTCTGATATAATTTTTATCTTCTGTACGTATTAATTTCTTTTTTCTTTTCGAAGGACATTTATTGCAACCTTTTTTCCACTGATCGCAGTCATATTTTACAAAATGCATACATCCGCCGGTAAACGCCCAGCAATCGTGCTGAGTCCATTTCACCTGCATACCGGGTCTCGATTTTATCCAATCGAAAAGTATCTCATAATTAATAAAATAATCATGGAGATTGTGCAGCCAAAGAAGATCGGGATCAAATTCATCTGCCCACTTTATGAACCGACGGGTTGCAATTTTACTGCATAAACCTCTTCTGTCGAAGAACTTGGTCATCAGTGCATGCCAATAAACACCCTTTTTATCTCCTATGCGAATTGCATATTTTTTGCAATTTTCAGGTATCGTGCCACGACCGTAGGCTATCTTGACCTCATAGCCCTCTGATTCAAGCAGCTTTGCCGTATCGATGCAAATACGTCCGGTAGAACCGATGCCGCATACCGCATTGATAAATAATGCCCGCATAAATTAACATCTCATTTCATTTAAGTTTTTCAGATCAGCCGTCAAAAGACGTTTCCGCCGTACGCCCCGTGGAGGCTCTGAAATTTGTACAGCTCACCCAACCCAAAGGGTTGGGCTTTTGTTTAAGCTAAATCATACGATAACGGTTATATTATCGCTTATATTTAACGCTTATATTTTGTAAGTTAAGATACAAAAACTGTCAGTCAACAGTTACCTCACTAATATCTCTACTGTTAATGTAACCGTAAGCGTCGACGTAACCGTACTGGGTTCCGCCAAACCACAGTCTTCCTTCAGAGTCGAAATTGTACCTACCGTACTCACGAAGAAGTCCGTTAGCCTTAGCTTCGCCGATAGCTATCGTACCATCCGTGTACACAGCACCGTTGGATCTTACATAGTAAACAAAACCGCCAGTATATACAAGACCTGCGTCTTTAATGAGCTCATCGTCAACATAATACTTGCCGTCTACGATACCGTTCTTGGGAGGAAGGATAAGCATCTTACCGTCCTCAAGGAAGGTATATGCACCGGGCTTAACGAGACCGTTTGCCTTTGCTTCGCCGATAGAGATCTTACCTACGAAGATAGTACCGTTGGATCTGATGTAGTAGTAGTCTCCGTCTACCTCTACGACTCCGGCATTAACCATCAGCTCATCGTCAACATAGTACTTGCCGTCTACGATACCGTTCTTGGGAGGAAGGATAAGCATCTTACCGTCCTCAAGGAAGGTATATGCGCCGGGCTTAACGAGGCCGTTTGCCTTTGCTTCACCGATAGAGATCTTACCTACGAAGATAGTACCGTTGGATCTGATATAGTAGTAATCTCCGTCTACCTCTACGAGGCCGGCATTAACCATCAGCTCGTCGTCTATATAGTACTTGCCGTCTACGATACCGTTCTTGGGAGGAAGGATAAGCATCTTACCGTCCTCAAGGAAGGTGTATGCACCGGGCTTAACGAGACCGTTTGCCTTTGCTTCGCCGATGGAGATCTTACCTACAAAAACAGTACCATTAGATCTAATGTAATAGAAGTCCTCGCCTACCTTTACAAGACCTACGTTTACAACAAGCTCGTCGTTTACATAGTATTTACCGTCTACGATACCGTTCTTGGGAATAAGAGCAGTCTTGTCCATCTTACCGTCTGCACCGAAGGTATACTTATAAGGCTTTACAAGACCATTGGTCTTAGCCTCGGTTACGAAAATCGTACCTACATAAGGCTTAGAACCAGAGGAAATATAGTAGTACTCATCCTCAAAGAGAATAAGACCTGCGCCGGGCGCCTTGTAACCGTCTGCATAATAGTAACCCTCGTACATACCTGTATAGTTGCCTATATGTACACCGTCCTCGGTGAATACCATAAGCTGCTGAGGATTGTTGGACTCTACTACGAAGGATATACCCTCGTGACGGAAGCCCATACCATCGAATGCATAGAGGTTACCGTCGATGGTCACCCAGTATGCGTTACCGCGCTTAGCGTTAAGCTTGTGGTATGCGGGACCGTAGTAGTATCTGGTACCCTGAGCAAATTCTACCCAAGAACCGTCAACAACCTTACCGTTTTCGTAGAACTCATAGGATACCTGTGTACCAAAGTCATAAGTGAAGGTCTTTTCAGAAACTGTGGTAAGAGTATCCTCGTCAAAGTAGTACCAATCGTCGCCGATCTGGAACCATCCACCGGAAAGAACACCGAGTCTGGAGAAGTACCAGTTACCGTCGATCTCGATAAGACCGTGGTACTTGCCCTGAGAAACGCCGTTTTCATCAAAGTTGTAGTATACGCCGTCAACTTCAACGATACCGGTTACTGCGATACCGTCTACGTAGTAGCTGTCTTCTACCCAGCCCTCTACAACCTCGCCGAGGTCATAAAGCTTGCCGTCGGTATAAACACCGCTGAAGAACTCGCCGCAAGTACACATAAGTACGCCGTCAACGAAGCCATAGCTGTGACCTGTTGCAGGAACAGTGG
>JAZNKU010000124.1:0-6048 GCA_045578685.1 Eubacteriales bacterium | reverse complement strand
AAGCACCTCAACGACATCTTTGACAACCTCTGTCAGTTCTACCGTTTCGGTTGCAGGTTCGTTGTTCTCATCAAGCTGAGAAAGACGAATAATATCGTTTATCAAGCTGACAAGTCTGGTAGCTTCTTTACGGATATTTCCGACAAATCTGCCTGTATCCTCCGGCTTTACAAGACCGCTTTCAAGAAGCTCTGCGCTTCCGATGATGGATTGCAGAGGGGTTTTCAACTCGTGGGTAACGTTTGCGGTAAATTCCTGACGGTTACGCTGGGCAAAAGCACGATCGCTGATATCAAACACAAGAATAACCGCACCGAGAACCTTACCATTTGAACGGATGGGATTGACGGTGAACTGATATTCGCTGCCGTTTCTTTCTTCGGTATATTCGCTGTGGTTGCCGTCAAGGGCGTTCCAGATCGCCTTGCTCATTTTGCTTGTACGGTCAACGAGCAGAAAATCGTTACCGCTGACATCCTTTTTTACTGAAAATATTTTCTTAGCTGCCGCATTCATACTAAGCACCATACCGTGTTCATCAAGGAGTACAAGACCTTCGCTCATTGAAGAAACGATCTGCTCAAACTCATCAGATCTTCGGCGCAGGGTTTCCATCTGCGATCTGATCTGCTTATGCTGTCTGTGAACCTTGGTGAGTATAGGAGTCAGTTCTTCATAAGTACTGTTGTCAGAAGGATGCTCCAAGTCAAGCTTCATCAAAGGCTCGGTAACCTTTTTTGCCATAGTGTGAGAAAGAATACCGGCAACTACTGCTGCAATCAAAATTATCGCAATAATGGCAGGGAGCATTCCGAGGAACAACGCGCCCACCGTAAGCTGACTTACGGATATACGCAGAACATCTCCGTTCTCAAGTAAAACCGCTTCATAAAAGGTCTTTTGGGTCAGGGTTGAGGAGTATCTTGCACTGCTGCCTTTGCCGTCCTTGAAAGCCTCGATGATCTCTTCACGGTCGGCGTGGTTTTCCATTTCAGAAGCATTTACTTGGGTATCGTAAAGCACGGTGCCGTCGGTATCCACTACGGTAAATCGGAATACGGTGGAGTCGAAATTTTCAAAATACGCGACACCAACCTCATTGACGGTATCGGCTACAAGGGACAGCTCAGCCTTTAACTGCTTGACCTGAGAATCGTTGAAATAGTCATATAAAAAGCTTGTGGCGATGCCGATGCTTGCAAGAAGCACCACCAATGCTACCGTAAATATGGAACGAAATATTTTTCTCGTCATGCTTCCTTCTCCAATCTGTATCCAACTCCGATAACCGTCTTGATCTGAGAACCGGCACTGCCGAGCTTTTGACGAAGGGTCTTAATGTGCATATCTACGGTACGGGTCTCACCGATATAGTCGACACCCCAGATCTTACTCATCAGCATATTTCTTGAAAACACCATATTGGGGTTTTGCATAAACAGCTTGAGCATCTCAAATTCTTTATGTGTCAGCTCCGCTTTTTTGCCGTTAACCGTTACCGTATGCTCTTTTTCTTTTAACGTGATATTGCCAACGGTAATATCGGTAGAGGGCTCTTTTTTTGCCGTGCGGCGCAGTACGGCATTGACACGGGCAACCATCTCCATAACGCCAAAGGGTTTTACGAGATAATCGTCAGCGCCTGAATTTAGTCCGCCGATCTTATCCATTTCGGTACCTTTGGCAGTCGCCATAATTACCGGAATATCTTTGTAAGCTGATTCGGAGCGTAGCTTTTTAAGAACCTCAAGTCCGTCTGTTTCCGGCATCATAATATCAAGGATGATAAGCTCGGGAATTTCATCTTTTAATGCTTCAAGCATAGAAATACCGTCAGCAAATCCACGGGCTTCAAACCCCGTTTGTTCTAACGTATAAACTTCAATTTCACGTATGGTATTGTCGTCATCAACACACCAGATCACGCAGATCCCCTCATTTCCCACCTTAATTTATACACTGTAATTATATCATATTTTTTCTGTAATTGCAATGTAAGTTCTCCATATAAGACATCAAGACAGCAAGACAGGGGACTGTCCCCTGTCTTGTGATTATGCAAATGAAAGATACTTTTTTGTATATTCTGTGTATTTTTCTCTGTAGAACTCGCTGTCGCTTCTGAGCATTTTAAGGGACTCGTGCAGATTCATATTCTGCTCTTTGGTATCCATAACGCAGCCTGCAATGTTGGAGCAGTGGTCGGAAACTCTTTCCATATTGGTAATAAGGTCGCTCCATACAAAGCCTGCTTCTATACCGCATTCACCTATACGCAGACGGTCGATGTGTTTTGTGCGGAGAAGCTCCTTCATTCTGTCAATGACCTGTTCAAGGGGTTCTACAAGATTTGCCTGTTCGGCGTTATCCTCTATAAATGCACTGTAGGACAGCGTTACGATCTCTGCCGTAGCCGCACACAGCGAGTCCATTTCCGCTTTTGCACCCTCTGAGAACAGAATTCCTTTTTCACGCATTTCTTCGGCAGATTCGAGAATATTTACAGCGTGATCGGATATACGCTCAAAGTCGCCTATGGCTTTCAGCAGCATAGATGCCGTTGCACCTTCGGTTTCATTAAGCTGTCTCATACTCAGCTTAACCAGATAGCTGCCGATAATATCTTCAAAGTGGTCTGTTTTATCTTCTGCTTCACGGATAGCTTCTGCCTTTGCTTTATCGTAAACTGAAAGGCAGTCTATACTGTTTTTCAGCGCATCGGTAGCGATCTTTGCCATATCGCAGGTGAGGTTATGCGCACACTCCAATGCGATGGCGGGGGTGGCAAGAAGTCTGTCGTCAAGTTCGGAGACTTTTTCAGGCAGCTTTGAATCGGGAACGAGCTTATATGCCAGCTTTTCAAGGAGTCCCGACATAGGCAGCAGAAGCAGAGTGCATACGATATTGAAAATTGAATGTGCCGTTGCGATTCCCGCAAAGGAAGCGGATTTATTGAGCAGCACCGGTGCAAACAGCATATTCACAAGTGAGAATACGACGAGGCACACAACGGTTCCTATGATATTAAAGGATAAATGTACAAGTGCTGCACGCTTAGCGTTCTTTGTTGTACCGACTGAAGAGATCATTGCGGTAACACAGGTACCGATGTTCTGTCCCATAATGATGGGGATAGCCGCACCGTAGGAAACGGCACCGGTAGCCGCCAATGCCTGCAGAATACCAACCGAGGCGGAGCTGGACTGAATAATAGCGGTAAGTACCGCACCTGCAATTACACCAAGAATGGGGTTCTTAAACATAATAAACAGCTCCTGGAATGCAGGAACGTCTCTGAGACCCGAAACTGCACCCGTCATAGTCTCCATACCGAACATAAGAGTTGCAAAGCCGAGAAGCACCATACCGATATCCTTTTTCTTGTTGCTCTTTGTGAACATAAAGAGAACGATACCGATAAGCGCAAGGATAGGTGTGAAAGAAGAAGGCTTCAGCAGTTTAAGAAAGATATTACTGCCCGAAATACCGCTGAGACTTAATATCCACGCAGTAACGGTGGTACCGATATTTGCGCCCATAATAACGTGAATTGCTTGCTTTAAGGTCATAAGTTTCGAGTTTACAAAGCCAACGACCATAACCGTCGTGGCAGACGAGCTCTGGATAACGGCGGTAACACCAAGACCCGTAAGTAAGCCGGCAAGCTTACCGGTTGTCAGCTTACCGATCATAATTTCAAGCTTGCTGCCTGCACTTCTTTCCAAAGCGCTACCCATAAGGTTCATACCGAAGAGGAACAAACAAAGTCCGCCTATAAGCGTTAATACGTCAAAAATGTCCATTTACATAACCTCATATCTTTTTAGTTTATTTTGCTGAATGCATCTTACCTGGATTTTACAATGAAGGTGTAAAATCGGTAATCATATCGGTGTAAAATCGATGTAAAAAACTCTTTCAAACATAGCAAGACAGGGGACTGTCCATGACTTTGGTGAATAGTGAATAGTGAATAGTGAATAGTGAATAGTGAAGCGGACGGATAATATCCGTCCGCTAAAATAATGTGGATACCCAATACACAACCCCATACACCGCACCTGCGGTGATTCCGTATAGGATAACGGGTCCGGCTATAGTGAATATTTTAGCCCCGACACCAAGCACCCAGCCTTCGCTTTTTGTGTCGATAGCAGGGGAAACCACCGCGTTTGCGAAGCCTGTTATGGGTACAAGAGTTCCTGCACCTGCGTGCTTTGCCAGCTTGTCAAAGATCCCGATACCGGTGAACAGAGCCGCCAAGAATATCAGGGTCACGGGTACCAGCATCTTTGCCACGTCCTCGTTGCCGGTGCATTTTCGGTAGAGGTTAAGCAATATCTGTCCGAGGGCGCATATAGCACCGCCCACCAAAAACGCCTTTGTGCAGTCGAAGAGAAGATGAGATTTTCTTGCTCTTTTTTCTGCGTATTTTTTGTATTCTTTCTTGTTCATTATATCACCCGAAAATATTATTTGCGTACTTGTAAAATTTATACTTATATGGTACAATGAATTGAAAATAAAACAAAGGAAATTAGTATGTATACATTAGAACAGATATTTGACTATATAAAAATGCCTGAGGAGTGTGCAAAGCTCTCTCTCAGTTGCCTCGACAGACACAAGGACACCGAGATCTTTATAAAATTAAAAGAGGATTTTTATAACGGCTGTGACGTAAAGGATGCTCTTTACGATTATGCCGAGGCTGTAGGCGAGCCCTTTCGTATGGTGCGTATGGCGTTCTGCCTTTACTGCGTTGACCGTATGTATGAGATATATAAGGAAAAAGGTCTGTCCGACAAGGTATACCTTGACAGCCTTATAGACCTGCGTGTCTGGGCACTGACCTGTATGCGTAACTACGGTGAGTGGGGTATGCAGGAGTTTGACTGGCTTATCCACGCTCTGCGAGGTAAGGTCATCCGTATGGGCAGACTGCAGTTCGAGGAGAACAAGTACGAGTTCGGTCCCGACTATGACAAGCACGGTGTCAGCCTGCGTCACGGCAGCCCTGCCATCGGTATGCATATTCCCGAGGACGGTCCCTTTACCACCGAACAGACCCTCGATTCCCTGAAGCAGGCGTACGCTTATTTCAAAAATCCCGTGTTCATCTGCGAGAGCTGGCTTTTATATCCTCCCCAGTATGATTTCTTAAAGCCTACCTCAAACATAATCAAGTTTATGGATCACTACGATATCGTCTATGTTAAGGAGCTGACTAACCGTCAGGATATGTGGCGTGTGTTCGGTATGCGTGACAGCTACGATCCCAAGGATCTTCCCCGTGACACATCTCTTCAGAGGGGCTATGCCGAGCATCTTGAAAAGACGGGTGTAAACGGCTGGGGCTACGGAGTGCTTATTTTTGACGGAGAGAAGATACTTACACAAAAGTAATGCAGAGTGCAAAGTGCAAAGTGCAAAGTTAAGGAGGATTTTTGTCCGTGAGGACAAAAATCTTCTTTGTAATTTAACGATGTTTTTGTTATTCTTGAAGACAATATTGTTATAAATGTAACAAAAATAAAAACTTTACAAATTTTACTTGTAAAATGCTTCTGTATGAGTTAAAATACTATGCAGTAAACAAAAATTTTCATTTTACGGAGGACAAATCAATGTCAGTAAAAGTTGCTATTAACGGTTTCGGCCGTATCGGTCGTCTCGCATTCAGACAGATGTTCGGTGCAGAGGGTTATGACGTTGTTGCTATCAACGACCTCACCAAGCCTTCCATGCTCGCTCATCTTCTTAAGTACGATACCGCACAGGGCGGTTACTGCGGCAAGCTCGGCGAAGCAGTTCACACTGTAGAGGCTGATGACGAAGCAGGCACCATCACTGTTGACGGTAAGACTCTCACCATCTACGCTAAGGCTAACGCAGCAGAGCTTCCTTGGGGCGAGATCGGTGTAGACGTTGTTCTTGAGTGTACAGGTTTCTACTGCTCCAAGGACAAGAGCCAGGCTCACATCGACGCAGGCGCTAAGAAGGTAGTTATCTCTGCTCCCGCAGGTCACGACCTCAAGACCATCGTTT
>JAZNKU010000123.1:0-1659 GCA_045578685.1 Eubacteriales bacterium | reverse complement strand
GACAGCAAAGTATACCGAAAACAAGTATATTGTTATATATGACCTTAACGGCGGTAATATTGACGGCGTTACAGCTCTGGATAATAAGACTGTAAAGTGGAACGATGCAAACCTTCTTCCCGTAGGTGCTCCTGTCAAGGAAGGATATACCTTTATTGATTGGCACGAGGAAGGCAATGCGGTAAAGGGTAGTGATACATACGGAAGTCTTGCAGGCAGCTACAGTGTTGAAAGCATAACACTTATAGCTCATTTCGAAGAAAATCCTGAAGTAACCTATAACGACCCCATCGAAACAGATGAAATTGAGTACAACAAGTACATTAAGGTAGACCCCAATGGCGGCACATGGCTTCACGGCGGCTCGGTTTACACAAAAGCAGTTGAGCTTGTTATGACCGATGACCGTACATTGGATGACCCCACAAGAGCAGATTACATCTTTACCGGCTGGACAAGAACAGCAGGCGAAGGAAATGTAGTTTACGTTTACACAGCACAGTGGGAAAAGGATGTAATAGGCGAACCAGACCCTGACAAGGGTGATGAAGTTCCCGATATCTATCAGAAGAAGATAACCTTTGAGGTTGTTAACGGTAAGTGGTCTGACGGCAAAACAGAGAATAAGGTATATGTTGTAACTCTTAAGACGGCAGGAAATCCCGATGCAAACGGAGAGGCTGACATTACCGATAAGATACCTACCGGAATGACAGCAAATAACGGATATGCTCAGGATTCAGGCTACTGGCGTGTTACTCCTCCCACAACAGTGAAGGGTACTAACGCAGAGGTTTACACCTATATATTCCATAAGGCAGTAGATGTTACCTATGACGAATATAAGGAAAATGATCCTACTCCCGACCCCAAGGTTGACGAGTTCACAGTGGATGAAAAGATTCAGGTAGACCCCAACAGCGGTATCTGGACATATGAGGGCGTAGCACACACAACTGTTCAGACGCTCACTCTCAAGGACCATGTAGACCTTGGAACACCCGTAAGAGACGGATACGTATTTATGGGTTGGAAGAGAACAGACGGCAGCGGAGATATAGTTTATATCTACACAGCACAGTGGGAAAAGGACAATATCGGTAAGCCCGACCCCGACGACGGCGACGGCACAGCTGATATCTTCCAGAAGAAGATAACCTTCAAGATCGTCAACGGAACCTGGGACGGAACATCAAAGGCTGATAAGGTTGTAGTTGTTGACCTCCTTGTTCACGGCGAGTACAACATAAACGGCACAGCAGTTCTTGAAGCACCAACAACAATGGTAGCCGATTACGGCTATGAAAACGGAGCTTGGGATATAACTCCTCCCGCTGTTGTAAGCGGAAAGGCTCCCGTGACCTACACATTCACCTATGTGAAGAAGGGTGACACTACCGTAGAATACAACGATGACGATCCTATCATTGACGATGTAGAATACGGAAAGAAGATCAAGGTAGACCCCAACGGCGGTATCTGGGCACACGAGGGACATACTCACACAGAGCCTGTTGTTCTTGCAATGGAAAAGGACAGAGTTCTCCACGATCCCACCAGAGAAGACTATGTATTCGTTGGATGGGCAAGATCTGACGGCGACGGCGACATTGTTTACATCTACACAGCACAGTGGAAAGAGGACAAGATCGGTGAGCC
>JAZNKU010000122.1:0-3931 GCA_045578685.1 Eubacteriales bacterium | reverse complement strand
TGAAAGCAAAAAAGACAGTAGAAAAAAGAGCGAGGTTGCTAAGGACAGTTACCTTTAATAAAAACGGAATTTGGCACACAAATTCCCTGCTTGTAACAGTATAAGACAAAAAACTACCCGAAGAAGAGAAAACAAAACTCTTTTTCGGGTAGTACTTTTCTTACGATTTCAGTGATATTTTATTCGCCATAAACTGCCGAAGGCAATATCACTTGAACGAAGTTCAAATATCACTGCGTAGCAATAGCACTCGCCGTAAGGCGAATAAAACTGCCCAAGTGTCCGTAAGAACACTTGGGCAAATGCCGATTCTTTTTAACTTATCTCACAATGAAATACCTTTTTGTATCCGTTATTATATTCTACGATCACGGTAACAGTACCTTCGTTCTGATAACTGATGGTATATTCCTCTGCATCCTTGATATCTGCTTTGCCTGTAAAATTGCGGATACTGTCTGTAGCTTTAAGCTCCTTGACCGTATTCCACTTACCGTAGGCAGTACGGATGACCTTGACGTCGGGGATATTACCGATAGTGACCTGTAAACCGTTTGCGGCAAAGGTAGGCTCGGTTACGGTAAGTTCCTCGTGGAAGATCTTAGTTGTGCCGTCATTATAGCGTATGAGTACGGTATGAATGCCCGGTTCATATACGGTATATGTATAATCGTGCTTATTACCGATCTTGGCTGAACCTGCTCCGAATATGTATCCGTTATTCTTGAGCTCACGGTAGGTATTATACTCACCCTTGGCGATATAGAAGTCCTTCACGTTATAAAGGTTGTGGAGTGTCATAGTTACGCCATTAATTGATATTTCAGGAGTGAAGTGTGTTACATCAAGCGGGAGGATATACTCACTGCCGCCTGTCATTCTGATCCATATGGTATAATATCCACCCTTGGGCATCTCGTATACAAAGCTGCCGTCAACGGTATGCTCCTTGATTATACGGTCATTAAGCGGTACATTACCCTCGGCTGCCTTTATCTCGGAGGGAGTGGTATATCTACCGAGGGCATAACGCATATCTCGGATATTATCTGCCTTGGTTATGGTCACGGTGTAGTTATCAACGGTGATAACAGGCTTGTTGGGGTCAAAAAGCACGGGTATGGTCTCTGTCTCTGTTTCAGAACAAATCTTGCAGCTTCTTACTCTCTTACCCTCGGTGGTATATGTAGGCTCGATTTTGGTTACCCACTCTGACCACGTGTGTCCGAGCGCTGTGCCTTCTATAACGATCACGTCCGTAGTACCGCAGCCATTGTCACAGTATGCTGTTTTTGCAGCGTCGGCGGTACAGGTTGGCTTTTGGTAGGTATAGCTGGTAAACACGTGATCACAGAGGATCAATTCATATTTCAAAGCATTATCTATAGCATATTTATGTGCATAGGAGTTTTCATAGCATCTGACGGTAAGATTCGGACAGATATCAAAAGCATATTCAGCTATAGCCGTAACGGTTCGGGGAATGGTCACGGTTTTCAGAGCCTCACAGCCGAAAAACGCCTTGTAGCCTATATCGGTGACAGAGTCGCTGATGACTACGGTTTCAAGGGAGGTGCAATTCTGGAATGCTCTTGAGCCTATTATTTCGTTAGAATCGGAGAAGGTGAGACTTTTAAGAGACGTGCAACCGTAGAAAGCGACCGAAGATATGTTCCATGTGAAATCCGGGAAGACAAGATCGCTTACAAGCTCACCGTTAAGATACAGATTTTTTGCATAATATAACGGATTTGCATGATAGTCATAGAATTCTATACTGCACCAAGAATCCAGATCCTTTGTATGAACACTTGTAAGTGAATTACAGCCGGAGAAGGCGTATTCATCTACAAATTCAAGTGCCGTACCGACGGTTACACTTTCAAGAGCATTACAATTATTAAAAGCATAGCTGCGTATATACATGACAGAGTCAGGGATGATGAAATCTGTAAGGGAGGTACAATTTGCAAAAGCATACGAGCCTATTGTATTAACGGATCTGCCGATACTCAAGCTTTTAAGAGAACTGCAATTCTCAAAAGCAAAAGCACTTATCATTTCGACAGAGTTACCTAAAGTCACACTTTCAAGCGAGTCACAACCGTAAAATACCCAACCGTCCATAGTTTTGACGGAGTCGGGGATGACTATATTTGTAAGAGAGATGCATTTGGCTAAAGCCCGGTCGCCTATACTTGTGACGGAATCGGATATGGTTATATCGGTAAGAGAGTCACAACCGTAAAAGGCATACCTGTCTATAATTTCGACAGAATCACCCATGGTCACACTTACAAGGTAGTCACAGTCATTGAAGGCATCTATTCCTATGCTTGTGACAGAATCGGGTATCGTTAATTTTGTAATGGAGGTACAATTAATAAAAGCGTTGTTATTTATTTTTGTAATAGAGTTGGGTATTACAAGATCGGTTACCGGCTTGTTGTTAAGATACAGAGTTTTTGCATAATATAAAGGATTGGAATCAAATCTTTCAAAATCAATATTGCACCATGCCGTTATATCGCTTATATATACAGCATTAAGAGACGTACAATTTTCAAAAGTCTGTTGACCTATACTTGTGACAGAGTCATGGAGGGTTACAGTTTCAATAGAGGTGCAGCCCATGAAGCTGTAATCACCTATAGCTGTGATAGATTCAGGAATCACAAGGTCGGTCAAAATCTCCCCGTTAAGATAGAGCTTTCCGGAATATTTCAAGGGATTGGCATACTCGCCGTCGTAGCTGATCTTAAACCAGGCTTCAAGATCACGTATATGCACGGTTTCAAGAGATGTACAATCATAAAAAGCCATTCTGCCTATACTTGTAACAGCTTTAGGAATGTTTATGGTCGTAAGAGAGCTGCATTCGTTGAAAGCGTAATTACCTATGCTTGTGACAGACTCGGGGATCTTTACACTTGTAAGAGCTTTATATCCGTCAAAAACAGCTTTCTCTATACTTTTAATAGAATCGGGTATTACAAGGTCTGTTAAAAGCTCTTCGTTAAGATACAAATTTTCTGCATATTGCAGGGGATTTGAATAATTCAATCCAAAGTTTATTTTACACCATGCGGCTATATCGGTTATGTATACGTTTGAAAGGGAGGCACAGCCGTAAAAAGCAAAATCGTCTATACTTACGACCGAATAAGGGATAGTGATACTTGTAAGAGAAGAACATTTATAAAAAGCATCCGTACCTATGGTCATAACCGAAACGGGGATAACTATTTCTGTAAGGGCGGTGCAGCCTCGGAAGGCGTAATTACCTATGCTTGTAACAGAATTACCTATAACGATAGATTTAATAGATGAAGCGTATTTTGCCCAGGGTGCGGAGGTGCCGTAGGTGCTGACGTATTTATAATCATACATTTTTCCGGACCCTGAAATATCGAGAACTCCCGTTTCGGTATCAAATTTCCAGGTAAGTCCTGCACCGCAGCTTCCCGAATAAGTTTCGGCAGACAGAGGTATCCCCGTGCTTACAAAGGCAGAAGCCAACATCAGCACACACATGATCAATGATAAAGCTCTCTTAAACATTTTTTGTCCTTTCTGTTACCAATATATAATAAGTATATAATTTTTGACGATATTTGTCAACAAAAATATCGGCGGACAACGCCGATCTCAGGCTGTTGAAAAAGTCGGTCGGACGTGTGAAAATAAAAATATATAAAGATCGTTTCTCCCACTATAGATTAATTACAAATTTATAGACAGCATTCTCCAACAAATCTGAAAAGGGTCACTACCTTACTAAGTAAGCCTACGGAGCCTTTCACGAAAACGGTGGGTTTCAGCCCACAATCTCCGGTAGGAAGTAGGAATACAAATAAAGACTGTGGTTTCAGCCCACAATCTCCGAGGAGAATATAAACGTAGACTGTGGCTTCAGCCCACAATCTCCGGG
>JAZNKU010000121.1:0-3748 GCA_045578685.1 Eubacteriales bacterium | reverse complement strand
GCTTCTCTGCGGCAAGGGCATTCTTGATAGCCTCTGCGATCTGGGCATCCTGCTTTTCACGCTTCTTTGCCGCTTTAACTATCTCGTCGAGGTATACGCGTCTTATCTCTGTATTATAGATATCGTAATCGTCTACGATCTCCTCGATCATATTCTTTACGAATTTAGGCTTGATCTGTCTGCGCTTCTTCTTATGCTCAAGATCCACCTCATCCGAGGAATCTGCTGTCTTCTTGAGACAGATATAATTAAGCGCTAATGTATTATAGAACGCAAATACCTGCTGCTGTTCGAGCTCACGGTATTCGTTGATAACGTCAATGGTATATCCTACCTCGTGGTAGGTCTCGATAAACTGCCAAAGGACAAGAGCCTTTTTAAAGTTGGGGTCCTTAAGAATTACGTTGGTTCTCATAATGGGAGGACGAACGGGTGCAGAACCTCTCATAGAACGGGCGAATGCAGAACCTCGGAACTCACGGATGATATGGGAAAGACGGTCGATACGGGCAAAAATGCTCATACGACTGGTATCCATATCGATCATAGAGGTCTTGTTGGTAGCGGATATCTCCAGCTTATATGTGACATCCTCACTTCCGTTATTAAATCTGCCCTCCATACCGAGCTCGGCAACCTCTTCATCATCGGTTATACCGTAGAGAACCTTACGGCGGCTCTCAACGAACTCTTCAACCTTACCTAAAAGCGTATAAATAAAACGGTTCTCGTAAATATCAAAGCTCTCCTCACGGTACACATTGAGTATCTCGTTGGGAGTGACTCTGTCACCGTCAACTCTTGCTATAAGGTTGGTATGCTGTGCAAGGTGGCGCACCGACTCGTTGGTGATACGGCGAGCCTTCTCGATAGGAACTATCTCCTCCTCCTGTACGATAAAACGACGGGGGTTACGGATGATGGTATCAAGCTCAACGATACAGTTCTCTATCTGCTCTATCCAGCGGACATCGATCTTCTTATCCTTTTTTTTCTGATAAAAGGAGATCTTGTTGGTACCCGCACCGATATTCTCCATGACATAGCTGTAGAACTCATCGCTCTCTATCATAGAGACAAAATTTTCATAGTATGAATCATATACCGAATCTATCTGTTTAGACACTTTGTGATCTCCTTATACTTGGCTTCGCCAAAAATGAATAATGAATGGTGAATAATGAATAATTAATGTTGAAAATAGTGTTAAAACACTATTTTCTTCCTTAATTACGCATTACGAATTACGAATTAGTACAGCTTCTTAAGTCTGAGGAGGTATTCCTTGGACTCCTGCATGTTCTGCTTACCGAACATCTTATCCATATAGCTGATAAGGCCGTCGATCTCGTCACGAATAAAGGAGAGGTTCAAGCTCTCAAACTTTCTGAATACCTTCTGCTTTAATACGTAGTCAAGACCGTCGATCTCAGTACCGCCACAGCCTACGTATGCAGGAACGAAGTCCTTAAGCTGTTTAACGATACGGTTACCGAATGCCAGTCTGAAGTGCTCGATTACATAGTCATCAAGCTCTGCGATCTTGTCAAGGCTCTCCTGAGATACCTTATACTTTTCCTTAGCTTCATCGAACATAGATTCGAGGTGTGTAAAGGAGAGAGAAAGGTTCTCGGTATAGGGAGCATCGAAATATTTGCCCTTGGTATTGATATCGATAGGCATTGCACGGTCGTAAACCTTGTCTGTGATGGCAAAGGTAGAGTCGTCGTTGTTAGCTGTACCGATATACCACATATTCTGAGGAAGGGTCATACGGCCTTCTACTACCATCTTGGGGTCGGTAGGCCAAGCGGAAGGAACGAGGTCAACTACCCACTCGTCACGGGTAGGCATCTCAAGGATGGACAGAAGCTCTGCAAAGTAATACTCAACACGGGCGATGTTCATCTCGTCGAGGATGGTGAGGTATACGTCATCGGTATATTTTGCCTCGTACATCTTTTTTAATACCTCGGTCTCGTTGAAACGCTTGGTAAACTCATTGAAGTAACCGAATATCTCGGTACGGTCACGCCAAGAGGGCTGTACCGACGCTATAGTTGTATCGTTCTGTGTGAACTTACCGAAGGCATAAGGCAAGGATGTCTTACCTGTACCTGAAATACCCTGAAGTATAAGAAGTCTGGTAGATGCAAAGGAAGCAAGGAACAGACGGATAGTCTTGATCTCATAGAACAGACCCATACGGGAGCAAGCGAAGTTACGGAACATATCACAAATCTCGGGAAGGGTGATGTCGGTGTTATATACGGGAGCAACATAATTCTCGTACTGACGGTCAACCATCTTAAGCTTGTAGAAACGACCGATATCCTCGTCGGTAAGCATCTTCTCTTCGGTTTCTGTATTTTCAGTTTCAGGCTTTTCCGGATCAAACTCGGGTCTGGGGTCAAGAGGATTGACCTTCATAGCAAGGATTCTTTCCTTTTCACGTGTAAGCTTAACTATTTCACGGTTAAGGTTACCGATCTCCTCCATCATCTCGGCACGGGAAACGAGGTTAACACGGTTATGTATATACTTTCTTATAAGAAGACCTACGAAAAATATAATAACCAAAAGCAACGCGAAAACAACGACCGCAACGAGGATCGCAAGAATCCACTCTACTGCACCAAACTCCGCCTTATAGCTACCAAAGACCTTTATGTATTTAGGAATATTGAAAATATCAACAATACCCCAGAATATCCCGGTTATGATCTTCCACAGACCACCGACAAAGACACCGGTAAACTCCTTGATAAATAACGCTAAATTTTCCATATGCTGTACCTTCCTTTGATGAAGTATTTTCTCTCTGTGCCAGAGATTGTTTTTACGGGATACCCGGCTAAATCTAAGCTCTCAACTCTGAATTCATATACAAGTTATGAGTTTACAGTTTAAAGTTTAGAGTTATTTCTGCTCTCCCCGGGTGAGCTACCATAAGGTCAGGATAAACCTTATCAACTCTAAACTCATAAACTTAAGCAATCATAAAAGTAAAGAAAGTTTAGAGTTATGAGTTTAGAGTTTAGAACTCAAAGGGGAGGCAGATATTATTCTATTCTTCGGATGTATTATCCGTATTATTTTCGTCTTTATTTGCTTCGGCTGCCTGCTTTGCAAGATATTCGGCAATAGCAGCCTGCTTCTGTTCTTCGGTAAGCTCACCGTCAGCGGGAGCTGCTTTTGTCATTTTATATTCAATCATAGCCTTTACAAACTTATAAAGAGCATATATAAAGAATGCAGCCATAGGTATAATGAGGCATATGAATATACCCTTTTGAGAGGATATAAATCTGGTAAAGCCGCCAACCTTAGGAATTCTGATTCCTTCGTACTTACCGAGAATATCTGTGTTTTTTACAGGGCTATCATCATCAGGTATACCATCACCATCAAGATCGGGTGAGTTATCACCACGGGTGATGAAATGCATTCCCGAAGTATCGACAATTCTATGGATTTTAATAATTGTATAAGGCTCACCGATAATGTTACCGTATTGATCCTTGTTAACTATAAGTGCATCATAGGCAATTACGTCACCAATTTGAAGATCATCAGTATCTACTTCCTTACATACTACAAGATCGTCTATGAAGAGAGAATCTTCTTTATCGCCTTCCATTGAATCGGTCTCGATATAAAGGAGTGTATATCCGAAAACACTTGGATGACCGGTTTTCATGGATGTAAATACAGACAGTGAAAATATTAATGCAGCTATAATATAAAC